>DASUAK010000288.1:0-5208 GCA_035763845.1 bacterium
GGTCGTGACGAGCATCTCCACGATGTACAGGATCCCGATGGGGCGGACGAACAGGCCCAGCACCATCGCGATGCCGCCCCCGAACTCGAGGAGCGAGACGATCCAGGCGAGGGCCTGCGGCGCGGGGAAGCCGAGACTCTGCACGAAGCCGGCGAAGCCGGCGGGACCGCTGGGGAAGAGCTTGGCATACCCGTGCACGATGAATGCCCCGCCGAGTGCGAGACGGAGGACGAGTACGGCCCAATCACGCAGACCGGTGGTCCGGTTGATCATCGGCGCCCCTCCTTGAGCCGCCACGGCGGCTTGTGGCAATCTTAACGCCCTCAGCCTGCCAGTCGCTGCGCGGGCCACGGTCCGGGCCTCCCGCTTCTCCTACCCGGCGGCGCCCGGCTTTTCCTGCCCCCTGCCGTTCACGTTCTGCTCGGATGCCGCTGGTAGCATGAAACGTGGATCCGGGAGGGAAGGCCCGGCGCATGCCAGGACAGCGAACTGGTCGTCCCGTTCGGCAAGATCGACAAGCCCCGGATGCTGGCGCATGTGCGGACCGTGACGGCTCTCGGCACGACGCCGATCGCGTATACGCTGCGGCAGATGCCCGGCGACTTTGGGAACGCGCCGGGCGAAAAGCTTGTGATCCTGGTGACCGACGGCAAGGAGGAGTGCGGCGGCAGCCCCTCGGCGGCGGTGTCGGAGTTGATCGCCAGGGGCATCAAGGTCCGGCTGAACATCGTCGGATTCGCCCTGGCCGAGGCGGCGGTCAAGCAGGAGATGGAGCGGGTGGCCGGGATCACGGGCGGCAAGTTCTACGACGCGCAGAGCGCCAGGGCGCTGCGGCAGGCGATCCAGCAGTCTCTGGCTGTGCCCTACGACGTGCGGGACGCGGCGGGCGTGCGGGTGGCGGGTGGGCTGACGGGGGAGGCCCCCGTGGCCGTGCCGGAGGGGATCTACACCGTCACCCTCCAGACGGCGGGCAAGCCGATCGTGGTCGCGAACGTGCGCGTACGCCATCAATCCCTGACGAAAATCACGCTGCGGAAAGAAGGACAGGAGGTCGGCGTGCATGTACAGGGGCCGTAGGCGGTCTTCTGATCGGCGTCCGCCGGAGGATGAGGTTGGCGCGCCCGTAGGGATTTGAACCCTAGACCTTCGGCTCCGGAGGCCGACGCTCTATCCGCTGAGCTACGGGCGCGCGCGACATCCCGATTATATCAGGTTCGCCCGAGCCTATCCCGCTTCGTCTGAGGGCACGTGGTGGATACAGCCAAAGCGAGGTGTGTCCGCCATGGAAGAGTTGCTGAAGGTCATCCTGGTGATCACGAGCGCGGCCCTGCTGCTCCTGGGCACGGGGACCCTCATCCAGCTCGTCGAGCAGCTCATTCAGAACCCCGGCCCGGGCGCCCAGCGGCACTGACGCACGCCGCGCGGCCGGACGCCTAGCGGGTCCGGATCACCACGAGCTTGTTCGTCCCCGACTCGGCCCCCCACACTTCGCCGGGGCGGCCGAGCAGCTGCCGCACCAGCGCGTTCCGGCTCAGCATGAAGGTCTCGAACCGCTGCGTGGCGGGATCGAAGCGCACGATCCGGTTGCCGTCCCCCTGGAAGTCGGTCACCCAAACGATGTCCCGCTCGTCCACGTAGACGGCGTAGGCCTGCGGCCGCTCGCCCGGCAGCTTCCAGGCCTGCCAGCGGCTGGTCGCCGGATCGAACATCGACAGGTTCCCCGAGTTCCACTCGCTGACCCACACCCGGTTCTTCGAGTCGGGCCAGACCCGGCGCGCCCCCTGGCGGGGAGTCGGCGGCTCGACGACGGACGCCCGGCCGGTGGCGGGATCGATCCGCGCGATGTACGACTGCCCCAGCGACGCGAACCACACCGCGCCGCCCGGGGCGGCGGCGATCCCGTACGGGCCGCTCCCGCGCGGCGCTTCGAACAGCTCGATGCGCCCGGTCTGCGGATCGAGCCGGCCGTAGTAGCCGCGCTGCCCGGTGAACCACAGGATCCCGCGCCGGTCGAAGGCCGGCGTGTGTGCGCCGACGCTCCGGTCGCCGATGCGGAAGACACGCACCGCGCCGGTGCGGCCGTCCACGCGGACGATGGCGTTCAGCCCCTGGTCCGTCACCCAGGCGGCCCCGTCCGGACCGGTGACCACGCCGTGCGGAGAGGCGCCCTCCCCGAGCCTGATCAGCCGGCTGCGCCCCGTGGCCGGATCGAGGTGGCCGAGCTCACCGCTGTACTGCGAGGTGTACCACACGCCGCCGTCGGCGGCGGGGGCGACGTCGTGCGGATGGCTGCCCTCGATCGGATACTCCTGGACGCGGCCCTGTCCGGCCGCGGGCGACCCGGGAACGCCGGCCAGCAGGACGAGTCCCAGGATGAAGGTCGCGAGGCGGATACCGCTCACGGACGCTCCCCGCCCGCGCATGCGTCAACGGCCTGGGCGAGGGCGTCGTGCACGGACACCTGCTCGTCCAGCCGGCTGATCCGGAGGATGTTGCGGATGTAGGCGCGTCCGGGCACGACGATGTGGAACTCCTGGTGCCGTGCGCGCAGCTGCGCGTCCAGCTCGAAGAACAGGCGCAGCGCCGAGCTGTCGAGGTACGTGACGCCTGTGAGATCGAGGACCAGGCCGGGATCGGCGTTGCCGATCATGCCGCGGATCTCCGTGGCCATGCGTCCGATGTTCGACAGATCGAGCTCTCCGCGCAGCTCCGCGATAGGGACTCCGGCTGCGCGGCTAAACGTGACCTCACCGAGCGATTTCATGCTCGGCCACCTTCGCCTTTGGGGAGAGCTCCCCCGGGAGACCCCTGGGATCGTCCGGGTGTGGGGGGACACCGCTGTAAATTGGCTAATCCCGGTCCACTTTCCTCCGCGTTCCACGCGGCTTCCGGCGGGGGCCTCTCACCTGTTCCAGCACGTCCGCGAGGGCCAGGCCGCGCGGACCCAGGGGGGCCCGGCACAGGGCGGTGATCAGCTCCGGGCGCATCTCCAGTGCCCCGCCCGGACCGGCCCAGACCAGCCCCTCCCGCTGCAGCCGGCCGATGTGCCGGGCAAGCAGGTCGCCGATCTTCAGCCACCGGGTGAAGTGGAGCAACCCCCGTCTGGCCCCGTAGCGCCCGGCGAAGTAGGACGACATCGTGGACTCCCGCCGCGCGGCGGCAGGGGCATCCAGCAGCGTCTGCCAGTGGGCGAACGCGGCAAGGAACCCTTCCTGGCTCCAGGGGATGGACGGCGTTGCGCGGCCCGTGCGTTTGGTCCGCGGCATAGCCCTCAGTCGTAGATGCAGTAGAAGCGGAACTGAGCCGTGCCGATCCTCAGCTTCAGCCGTGGGAGCTGCCGCCTGGCGAACTCCGCCTCGGGGCTGTCCGGCGCGCCGCGCACCACGGCCTCGTAGTAGCGGATGGCCTTCTCACGGGCCGCCTCGGCCCCCTCCCGATAGTCGGCCGGGTTCGCGTACACATCCTCCTCCGTCTTGCTGAGCGCCCACCACGTCTCGTAGGCCTGGCCGAGGGCAAAGACCACGTCGAGGCGGCGAGGGCTGCGCTCCCGCCTGGTCAGGAACGCTTCGCCCTCACGGATCACGTCGCGGAACATCGCCGCGCCCGTTCCGCAGCCGACCCTCGTGCTCCAGCCGCGGTGCAGGAGGAAGACGAATGCGTGCTCCCCCCACTCGGTATCACCGTGCTCCCGCCACACACGCCAGAGCAGGTCGTGGTCGTAGCCCCACGCGGCGCCGAGCTCACTGTAGCTGAAGCCGAGCCCCAGTGCACCCAGCTCCGCGCGCTCGCGATCCCAGCCGGGGTACTCCGTCACGATGTTCCACGCCTGCGCCAGCCGCTCTGCGCCCAGGAGCAGCGCAGCGCGGCGGTTGCCCGACGCCGCGGCCGCCGCCTCGATCAGGCGCCGCAGGGCGGCGCGGATGTCGTCGAGATCACGCGGCCAGTCGACGCCGGTGGCCTCGAGCGCGCGCACCCGCGCCAGCAGCGCTGGGAGCTCGGAGAACTGGTCACCCAGCGCCGCGCCGAGCGGCTGATCCCACCGCGGGGGCACGACGCCGATCCAGTCCCAGTCGTACATACGCGCCTCGTCCCTCGCGATCACGCCTGTCAGGGCCCGCTCGCGGGCGAGGAGCCCGGTGTGCGTGGGCTCCAGGCGGCCCGTGCTCCGGTACAGGTACACGTCGTGCGAGGCCGGGCGCCAGCGGAGCGTGTCCAGCCAGTACGCGGCCCCACGCTCGTACAGCGGACCGGGGTTGCTTCCGGTGCCGTATCTCCCGTCGAGCCGCTCCCGCAGCTGCTGATGGACCTCCTGCAGGGATCCTTCCGGGCCCGCGATCCTGGCGCGGAACTGCTGCAGGCGGCAGGCCGGCCGGTCGGCAGGCCCGAAAGCGTAGAAGGCCCATTCCAGCCCAACCCCTCCGTCCTGACGCGTGCATCGGTAGCAGTACTCGTCGTCGGCCCGCATGAGGGTGATGACCGTCGTGAATTCCCGGCAGACCGCGCCCGGATTCTGCCGTCTCCAGTCCGCGTAGGTGGCGTTCCAGGGAAGCTGCTGCAGTGCCGCCCCGGCGGCATCGGCGGGAGCGGCGGCTCCGCCGGCTGCGATCGGCTGAAGGATCATGCAGAGCATCGCAAGCGACAGCATGAGCAGGCGGCGCATCGTATCCCTCCTATGCCCGCGCTGCGCCGGGGCCACCCCCGGCCGGCCCGGCAGGGAACCCCGCGGTCGGAGAGAACAACTGACGGAGTCCCTGGCGGGTAGCGGCGAGGAGGCGGGTAATGGCTGACACGTCGGCCTATCTGGAGTACCTTCGCAAGGTCCCGATCTTCAAAGGCCTGCCCGAGCGAGAGCTGACGTTCATCGCCCGCTCAGTGAAGGAGCGGGTCTATGAGCCGGGCGTGGTGATCGTCAAGCAGGGCGATCCCGGCGTCGGCTTCTTCATGATCGTGGAGGGGCGCGTCGAGGTCGGCCACGACAGCCACAAGATCCGCGACATGGGGCCCGGAGAGTTCTTCGGCGAGATGGCCCTCATGGAGGAGCGCATCCGCACGGCCACCGTCACCGCTAAGACGCGCACCCGCTGCCTGCAGCTCGTGCGCTGGGACTTCCGGGCGCTGCTGAAGGAGAACCCCGAGCTGGCCGTCCGGATGCTGGAGACTGTCGTGCAGCGCATGCGAGAACACCCCCCCTCCCACGAGGAGTAGTCC
>DASUAK010000289.1:0-12558 GCA_035763845.1 bacterium
TCATCGCTGCCCTCGGTCCGAACGAAACCAGGCGCGCGCCGCCGCCGTTCGATACGCACCCGGCTGGCGTGGCAGCCGGTGCACTGGTGGACGGCGATGCGCACCCAGCGCTTGTCTTCCCGCCGCACTTTCGCCGCGCGCACGCGGGCCAGGATGGCGCGGGCTTCGACCGGGCGGCGCTGGTTCATGGCCATCTCCCACTCCCGCACGGCCTGCGCGTTCGCGCTCTCCGTGAGCGAGCGGAGCTCGTAGAAGCGGCGGTTCTTCCAGCAGAACGGCACATCGGTCATCAGAGACAGCATCCAGCCGGTGGCGACCACGGCGCCGATGATCTCGATGATCAGCCGCATCGCACCGATCCAGAAGCGGATCTGGACCGGGAGCTGCACGCGCGCCGGCAGCTGCTCGACGAAGGCGTCGCCGCCCTGGACCACCAGCAGCTGCAGGTAGCGCACACCGTCCACCACCTGCTGGAACAGCGGGGTGCGCAGCCCGTCCGGGTGCGCGCTGAGGTAGCCGAGGCCGACCGCGGCGGCGTAGGCCGCAAGGCCCCCCATCTGCGCGATGACCCGCATGCTCGACGTGTCGTACGTCGCGAACATCCGCACGGCGACGGCCGCGCCGATGGCGGCCCCCGCCCCGATGCCCGCGGCGCCCAGCGGGATGCCGCCGATGAGGTGGAAGTGTGTGAAGCCGAGCAGGTGCGCTGTGTACGCGATGACCACCGACGAGAGGGCGGTCAGCAGTACTGCCACAAAGCCACCCACGGGGGACCCCTCCCTCAGCATTCACCTGCCCGCGGGCGGGGCCGCGCAGGCCTTCCGGAGGCCGCCCCGCAGCGCTCGGCGGGTCTGGAGAGGGGGTTGGGAGAAGGGCGACTTTTGCTTACTTTCTCTACCGGGTCCGCCGGCGCACCGCCCGCTCCATCCGGCGGTCCGCCTCGCGCTCGGCGATCGCCGCGCGCTTGTCATACTGGCGCTTTCCGCGGGCCAGCGCCAGCTCGACCTTGGCCAGGCCGCGGCGGAAGTAGAGGCGGAGCGGCACGAGGGTGTAGCCCTTCTGCTCCACCCGGCCGCGCAGGCGGTCGACCTCGCGGCGGTGCAGCAGCAGCTTGCGGCGCCGCAGGGGGTCGTGGTTGAAGATGTTGCCGGCTTCGTAGGGCGGAATGTGCATGTGATAGAGCCAGACCTCGCCCTCTTCCACCCGGGCGAAGGCCTCCTGGATGCTGGCCCGGCCGGCCCGCAGCACCTTCACCTCGGTGCCGGTCAGGACGATACCGGCCTCGTGGGTCTCCTCGATGTGGAACTCGTGGCGGGCCTTGCGGTTGCTGGCAACGGTCCGCTCGTCGGAAGTGGTGCTCACCGGAACACCGACCCGAGGAGGATGAGCAGCATGCCCACCACGGCCGAGGCGATCTCCGCGATGCGCGTGCCGGGGTGCGCCAGCCCCCCGGCCGCCGCGCCCGCAGCCACAAGCAGGACGGTGATCCATCCCGCGGTCTCGAGGAACGCGCCGAACGTGAGCGGCCGCGCTCTGCGGAAGTACAGGATATGCTGCCGGATGACGACGATGAGCGCCAGGGCGACCGCGATCCAGATGACGGCGAAGAGCGCTGCGCTCATCCTCGTCGTCCGACGTCCTGGTCGTCTCGCACGGCGAGGAGTCCCGTCCCCTCCGCCACGACCTCGCCGTCGGCCCTGGCCACCTCCGCCTTCGCCGTGGCCATGCCGGCCTTGGTCCCCGTGGGCTGCGCCGTCACGATCAGACGGTCGCCCGGCCTGACCTCCTTGCGGAAGCGGATCTCGATCTTGGCCGTGACCGCTTCCCGTCCTCTGGCGAACCAGATGTTCGCCAGGGCGTCGTCGATCAAGGCGGCCAGGATGCCGCCGTGGATCAGCCCGTCATAGCCGACGTGGAGATCGCTGGGGGTGAACTCCGCGCGCACACCCGCTCCCTCGGCAGCGAAGCGCAGCTTGAGCCCGATCGGGTTGTCGCGGCCGCAGACGAAGCAGTGCGAGGCCTCTCTCACGGTGTGTGGGGCTCCCCCCAGGTCCGCGGCTGCTCGCGCAGCAGGTCCACGGCGTGGCCGAGGACCGGGAGGATCACGGCCAGCCACTCCGCCACCGCCTTCGGGCTGCCGGGCAGGTTGACGATCAGCGTCCGGCGGCGGATGCCGGCTATGCCGCGCGCCACCATCGCCAGCGGGGTCTTGGCCAGCGTCTGGATGCGGGCCGCCTCGACCAGCCCGGGCACCAGGCGGTCCACGACCTGCAGTGTCGCCTCCGGCGTCACGTCCCGGGGGGCCACCCCGCTGCCGCCGGTGGTCAGCACCAGCTCCGCGCCCAGCGCGTCCGCGTACGCCCGCAGCCGCGCGGCGATCCGTTCCTGGTCGTCGGGCAGCACGTCGCGGGCCACGATCTCCCCGCCGGCCGCGCGCACGGCGTCGGCGATCAGCGTCCCGCTGCCGTCCTCGTGCTCCCCCCGGGCGACGGTGTCGCTGAGCGTCAGGACGGCGACCCTGGCTCCGCGTAGATCGACGCCGCTCACGCCTCATCCTCGCGGCGGTAGGCGCCGCTCCGCCCGCCCGTCTTGCTGATCAGGCGGACGCGCTCCACCGTCATGCTGCGGTCCACGGCCTTGCACATGTCATAGATCGCCAGGGCGGCCGCGACCACGGCGGTGAGGGCCTCCATCTCCACACCCGTCCGCCCCACGGTGGAGGCGGTGGCCTGGATGCCGACGGCCCCGGCCCGATCGTCCAGCGCGAAGTCGATCTGTACGCCGGTGAGCGGCACGGTGTGGGCCATCGGGATCAGCTCGTCGGTGCGCTT
Source organism: bacterium (assembly GCA_035763845.1). GTDB lineage: Bacteria > Sysuimicrobiota > Sysuimicrobiia > Sysuimicrobiales > Kaftiobacteriaceae > Kaftiobacterium. The sequence continues at coordinate 2,832 of DASUAK010000289.1, forward strand.
CGCCGCGTTCACCCCGGCGACCTGAGCGACCGCCAGCACGTCCCCTTTGGCGATGCGGTTCTGCCTGATCAGCCGCAGCGTCTGCGACTTCATCCGCACCTCCCCGCGGGCCACGGCCTGGCGCACCGTCTCGGACTTCGCCGAGACGTCCACCATGCGGGCCCGGCCGCGGGCGTCCACGTGGGTCAGCTTACGGGCCAAGCAGCGTCACCTCGACCTCTGTGCCTTCCTCGACCGTCGCGCCGATCGGCACGACGATGAGGCCGTCCGCCAGCACCATCGAGGTCATGATCGCCGAGCCGCCGGGGACCGGCGTCGCCCACAGCGTTCCGCCCCGGTCCACCAGGGCCACCCGCACGTGATCCTCGCGGTCCCGCGCCGCGAGGCGGCCGGCCAGCCGGGCGCGCACGGTGCGCCGGTCCGCCCGTTCGGGCGTGCGGCCGGCGAGCGCTTCCACGACCGGCCGGACGAACTGCTCGTAGACGATCATCGCCGAGACGACATTGCCCGGCAGGCCGAACACCGGCTTCCCGCCGGAGGCGGCCAGGATCGTGGGTTTGCCCGGCCGGATGGCGATGCCGTGGACGACGATGCCGGGCTCGCCGAGCGCGGCGATGGCGTCGGTCACCACGTCCCGCTCGCCCACCGAGCTGCCGCCCACGAGCAGCAGGGCGTCCGCGCCGCGGAGCGCCTCACGGGCGCGCTCGATAACCGCCTGCAGGCTGTCTCCGACGATCCCCCAGGGCACGGCCGTGCCGCCTGAGGCTTCGATCAATCCGGCCAGGGTGTACGTGTTCATGTCACGTACCCGGCCCTCCGGCGCCGCGGCGCCCGGAGGCACCAGCTCGTCCCCCGTGACCATGATCGCCACGCGGGGACGGAGGAACACCGACACTTCGGCGCACCCCAGGCCGGCGAGGAGTCCCACGTCCTGCGGACGCAGCCGCCGCCGGGGCCGCAGCACGACGTCGCCGGCGCGCAGGTCCTCGCCCCGGCGGACGATGTTCTCTCCGGGGCTCGCCGGCCGCTCCACGTAGACGGTGCCGTCGCGGCGGACCGCATCTTCCTGCATCACGACCGCGTCGGCGCCCGTGGGCAGCGCACCCCCCGTGGGGATGCGCACCGCCTCCCCCGCGCCGGCGGCGACCGGCGAGGGGTGCCCCATCAGCACCTCGCCCACAACGGTGAGCGTGGCCGGGACGCCGCGGGAGGCGGTGGCCGTGTCCGCGGCCCGGACCGCGTAGCCGTCCACCGTGGAACGGTCGAAGGCAGGGAGGTCTTCCGCCGCGCGGATCTCTTCGGCCAGCACCCGGCTGGCCGCCTCGAGAAGGGCCACCGGCTCCGTCCCCACGGGATGGGGCGTGTAGGCTCCGGCGAACGCCGCCCGGGCCTCCTCGGGGGTCATCAGGCTGGTGAACGCCTTCATGGTCAGATCAGGCGCAGCTCGCGCCCGACCCGCTCGAAGGCATCGAGCGCGCGGCGCAGGTGATCGGTCGTGTGGCCGGCGGTGACGATAGTGCGCACCCGGGCCTTGCCCCGGGGCACCGTGGGGAAGGCGATCCCGAGCGCGAAGACGCCATGCGCGAAGAGACGGTCGGACAGCTCCATCGCGCGCTGCTCCTCGCCGGCGATGACGGGCGTGATCGGCGTCTCGCTCGCGCCGGTGTCGAACCCGAGCCGGGCGAGCCCCTGCTTGAAGAACCGGGTGTTCTCCCACAACCGCTCGATGATCTCAGGTTGCCGCTGCACGAGCCGGACGGCGGCGAGTGCAGTGGCGGCGACCGAAGGTGGATGGGAAGTGCTGAACAACAACGGGCGGGCTCGGTGAATCAGGTAATCGACCAGGACCTGGCTGCCGGCGACGTAGCCCCCCTGGCAGGCGAACGCCTTGGACAGCGTGCCGACCTGGATGTGCACCCTGCCGTGGAGGTTGAAGTGATCCACGGTGCCCCGCCCGTCGCGGCCCAGCACGCCGCTGGCGTGGGCGTCGTCCACCATCATGATCGCCCCGAACTCCTCGGCCAGCTCCACCAGGTCGGGCAGCGGGGCGATGTCCCCGTCCATGCTGAAGACGCCGTCGGTGATCAGCAGGATGCGGCGGGCGCCGCGCGACTCCTGGAGGAGGCGGCGGGCCGCGGCGATGTCCTTGTGCGGGAAGATCTTCTTCTCCGCGCCCGACAGCCGGGCCCCGTCGATGATGCTGGCGTGGTTGAGCTCGTCGCTGACGATGACGTCGTCCTTCCCCAGGATGGCGCTCACCGTGCCGGCGTTGGCGGTGAAGCCCGATTGGTACAGCAGCGTCGCCGCCGTGTGCTTGTAGCCGGCCAGCTCCTCCTCGAGCCGACGGTGGATGGCCATGTTCCCGGCGATGGTCCGTACCGCCCCCGAGCCCACGCCGAGGTCGTCGATCGCCTGCCGCGCCGCGTCCTTCAGGGCGGGATGGTTGGCGAGCCCGAGGTAGTTGTTCGAGCAGAGGTTGATGACCTCGCGGCCGTCGTACCGGGCGACCGGCTCCTGCGGCCCCTCCAGGAGGCGCGGCCAGCGGAAAAGCCCGCGCTCTTTGAGATCCCGCAGCTCGTCTTCCAGATAGGCCAGGGGGTTTGCCATAGGCCTCACTCAGACGTACAGGATGACCTTGCCGGCGGTGGCCGCCTTCAGCAGGGCAAAGGCCTCTTCGAACCGCTCCACGGGGAACCGGTGCGTGATCACCGGCGTCACGTCGAGCCCCTTCCGCAGCAGGGCGGTGGCCTGCTCCCACGTCCGCCACATCCGGCGGCCGAAGATGCCCACGAGGTGCGCTTCCTTGAAGATCACCTCGTTGGCCAGGTCCACGGTGGCCCGTCCGCGCGGCAGGCCGAGCAGCGACATCCAGCCGCCGTTGCGCAGCGCGGCCAAGCCGTCGCGCAGGCCCTGCTCGTGCCCGGACATCTCCAGGACGACGTCCGCCCCGGCCCCGCCGGTCGCCTCGCGGATCCGCGCCGGGACGTCGCCGCCGCGGGCGTCGAGGACCAGATCGGCCCCCATGCGGCTGGCCAGGGCCAGCCGCTGCTCCGAGATGTCGGAGGCGGCGACGAAAGCGGCTCCGGCCGCCTGGCAGACAGCGATGGCCATGAGACCGATCGGGCCGCAGCCGATGACGGCCACCGCCTTGGCGCCGAGCGAGACCTCGAGGGCGGCGTGCACCGCGTTACCCAGCGGGTCCATGATCGCCGCGACCTCGCGGGGGATGGCCGCGTCCAGCTTCCAGGCGTTCCCGGCGGGCATCGCCACGTACTCCGCGAACGCCCCGTCCCGGTTCACGCCGATCATCAGCAGCCGCTCGCAGATGTGGAAGGCGCCGTCGCGGCAGGCGTGGCACCGCCCGCAGGCGATGTGCCCCTCCCCCGAGATGAAGTCGCCGGCCGCCACGTCCGAGACATGGGAGCCGACCTCCACCACCGTGCCGCAGAACTCGTGGCCCAGCGTCAGGGGCGGGCGGATGCGGCCGCGGGCCCACTCGTCCCACTCGTAGATGTGCAGATCGGTGCCGCAGATCCCGCCGGCGAGGACCTTGACGAGGATCTCATCGCGCCCGACGGCGGGGACCGGAACGTCGACGAGCTGGAGCCCCGGACCCGCGTCGACCTTCACGAGCGCCTTCATCGCTTCTCCCTTATTCTACGCCGGGGACACCCCGGCGCGCTCGGGCGGCTCCGCGAGGAACGCGCGGTAGTCGGACAGGGTCAGACGCAGCTCCTGGGGCTGGCGGCCCAGCAGCCCGGCGATGAGCTGCATGGTCAGGGCCACCGCTTCCTTGCGGTCCTTCACGGCGGGGTCGGCGGTCAGCGTGGTGTTCAGCGCGTAGGTCCGGCAGGCCCGGTGCATCACCCGGAACAGCTCGAACTCCTCGCGCAGCGTCTCGGGCACGTCGCGCTTGCGCTCGAAGAGGCGGTACAGGTCCCGTCCGCGCGACTCGCTCTCGAGGCCGAGGATGTACACCTTCTCCTCCTCGTCGTCCACGGCGCGGTAGGCATTGTAGGCGATCTCCCGCTTCTTGTCCGGCGTCTCCCCGACGAGCAGCGCGGACATGAAGGCGCTCAGAGAGAGCCGTTCCACCACGGTGGGGTCTTCGCGGGCGCGCCGCAGCAGGACGACGGTGGACAGGCGCGTCGGCTCCATGGGGTTGGCGAAGACCCGCTCGGCGGGCAGCACCTTGCCGATGTCGAGCATGGCCCGCGCGTTGTCGAAGGCGATCATCCGGGCCAGCACGCCCCGCACCTCCTCCCGCGACCGGCCGGCGAAGAACGCCGTCACCGTCCCGCCCTCTTCGCGGATGGCATCGACCAGGTCGTCCAGCATCGCCGCGCGGTCGCGGAGGAAGTCGGGGGAGACGTCCGGGACGTTCTCCATCTTGGCGCGCAGCATCTGCATCGCGGACAGCGGGAAGTTCTCGACGAGGTTGGTGCGCAGGTAGAAGATCTTTTCGGAGGTATAGGCGTAGGCCTGGAGCGGCACGGAGAAGTCGAGCGCGGTGACCGGGACCGTCACCTCACGGTCGTCGAGATCCAGGCCCTGGAGCACCGCGTCGGCGTGCGAGGCGGCCTGCTCCTCGAGCCACCGGAAGACGCGGAAGCCGCGGACCTCGCTGCCGTCCCGCAGGCGCACGGCCAGGGGGTGGAGGCGGCCTCCCTCCCCCGTCGCGTAGGCGTAGCGCACGTACACCCAGTCATCCGAGTGGAAGCGGGTGCCCGGGTAGCTCATCAGGCCGTACGACGACGTGCTCTTCCCGGTGCCCGTCGGGGCGATGTACAGCACCCCCTGGCCGTCCTTCTCCACGCAGGCGCCGTGGATGGAGTGGATGCCGTACTCCTCGGCCAGCACGCGGCCCACCGCGCCCAGCACCCACGACTTGAGCTGCCCGTAGTAGGCGGTGTTGAAGAAGACGATGGTGCTGGTCGCCCGGCTGTAGTAGGCGGCTTCCTGCTGGTCGGGAACCCCGCCGAGGGCGTACACCGTGACCTGGGGGTCGCGGGATACGGCCAGCCCGGTCGCCGCCTTCCACTCGTCCACCCCGTACCAGTTGTCCACCCAGAAGTCGTACAGGTGCTGCGAGTTGGTGGTGGCGCGTACCCGGATCCCGTGGATGACCACGTCGTGCCGGTAGAGGGGCTCCTGCCCGGCCCGTCTGGTGACGTGGGCGACCGCCGCGGCGACGAGCGCCTCGCGCCGGCCCTCGACCCGGTCCACGGCCTTGTCGTGGACCGCCGTGCGGGTCTTCGTCCGGGTGATGCAGTTGCCGGCGCCGATGGGGCTGCCGGTCCACTCGATGGCGTCTGGGGATGGCCCAGGAGGGAAGGAGTAGAGATCGGCCATGGATTATCGCCTTCGACGCCCCGCAGGCCCCTCCTTGCCGCGCCCCGGCGCGGGTTTACACGCACGTTACCACGCCGTGTTATGCCATGGGGCAGGCTCCGCTCGGGGCCGGAATACCATAAGATAAGGAGCGTGAGGACGATGGGACGGACCATGGGATTGGTGCTGGCCGCCGGGCTGCTGCTTGCGGCGGCGACGGCGTGGGGGCAGTCCGGGGACTACGGGTCCCCGTCGACTCCCCAGGCGCAGGCAAACAAGGCCCAGACGCAGCTGGCCACCGCGATCACGCACGCGAAGAACGCGGCGGGGTCCGCGGCGATGGCCGGCGCGATGAGCCACCTCGGGCACGTGCTGAACTGCATCGAGGGAACGAAGGGCAAGAACTTCAACGCCTCCTGGGGCCACGTCTGCCAGGGCCAGGGCGACGGCATCCTCACCGACATCCGGATGGAGCGCAACGCCTCCGGGCTCATGGTCGTGCTCGAGGCGGCGGACCAGCTCGCCCTGTCCGGGGTGAAGGCCGGGAGCGTGGCCTCGGTCCAGAACGCGGCGCGCGGCGTGGCCGCCCTGCTGCAGATCGTCGCGGACGGCATCCGGTAGATGCCGTTCCTCTGGCATCCGCTCGTCGTCCACTTCCCGCTCGCCCTGTGGCTGACGAGCTTCCTGTTCGACCTGCTTTACGCGCGGACGTCGGAGCGGTTCTACGCGGTGGCTTCCCGGTACCTCATCGGTCTGGGGGTGGCCGGAGCCCTGGTCGCGGTCCTGACCGGCTTCGTCGACTACCGGCCGCTCGTGGCCCAGGGTATCGGGCAGGCCTTCGTCGATCAGCACGGCCTGCACAGCTGGCTCGCGTATGCCGCCACGGTGCTGTACGCCGGCATCTTCATCCTGCGCTGGCGCGGGCGGGCGATGGCGAAGGGCGCGTACCTGACGATGGCGGCCGCGGGCGCGGTCCTCATCGCGGTCACGGGGTACCTCGGCGGGGAGATCCGGAGGGTGATGTGAGCCAGAGGATCCTGGTCATCGACGACGAGCCCCACATCGTGGAGCTGGTGAAGTACAACCTGGCCCAGGCGGGGTACACCGTCCTCACCGCGCACGACGGCACGGAGGCGGTGGACCGGGTCCGCGACGCGCACCCCGACCTGATCATCCTGGACATCATGCTGCCCTACGTGGATGGGCTGGAGGTGTGCCGGCAGATCCGGGCCCAGTTCGCCGTGCCCATCCTCATGCTCACGGCCAAGGGGGGCGAGCTCGAGCGGGTGGTGGGCCTGGAGATCGGGGCCGACGACTACGTGACCAAGCCGTTCAGCCCCCGCGAGCTGGTGGCGCGCGTGCGCGCCATCCTCCGGCGGGCCGGCACGGAACGCGGGCCGGCCCCCTCGGCCGGGCCCCTGCGCGGCGGCGGGCTCGTCCTCGATCCCGCCACGCACGAGGTCACCCTGAACGGGCGCGCCGTGGACCTCACGGCGAAGGAGTTCGAGCTGCTGCGCCTGCTGCTCGGCCACCCGAACCGCGTCTTCACCCGGGACTTCCTGCTGGAGCACATCTGGGGCTACGACTACTACGGCAGCACGCGGACGGTGGACATGCACATCAGCCGCCTCCGCGAGAAGATCGAGGACGATCCGGCCGCCCCGACGTACATCGTCACGGTCCGGGGCGTGGGCTACAAGTTCAAGGCCGCCGACGGCCTGCGCAGCGCGGCGAGGAACTGATGGCGCGCTCGATCCGCTGGAAGATCACCTCCTCCTACCTGGTGCTGGTCCTGCTGGTGCTCGTCGTCTTCACCGCCTACGTGGTGCGGGCGCTGGAGCGGCAGTACGTGAGCACCTATGCCTACGTCGTGGCCACCCAGGCCAAGGTCATCTCGCTGATGATGCGGGAGTACGCGGACGACCCGGACGTGGATCTGGCGCGCCTGCAGGCGGACGTCCAGGAACTGCGCTGGCGGCGGGACGCTACGATCGCGCTGCTCGATGCGGAGGGCCGGTCTCCCGGGGGCGCGGTCGATCCCGGCGCGCCCGAGATCCGCTCGGCCCTGGCCGGCGAGGAGAGCCAGGCCGTCCGCGCGGACGCGCAGGGGGTCAAGCGCGTCTACGCCGCAGCCCCCATCCTGGGGCCGGAAGGCCGCGTGCTGGGCGTGGTGCATGTCTCCGCGCCGCACGCCTGGGTGCTCCGCCAGCTGCAGCGGATCGCCCCCGCCCTCGTCACGGCGATGCTGCTGGGGTTGATCGCTGCGGTCGTCGTCGGCACCGGGCTCTCCCGGCGGCTGACCCGCCCGGTCGAGGAGCTGCGCCGGGCCGCCGCGCGCATCAGCGGGGGCGACCTCGCCACGCGCGCGCCCGTGGACAGCACCGCCGAGCTCGGCGAGCTGGGGACGACCTTCAACGCCATGGCGGCGCGGCTGCAGGAGACGATCCGGGCGATCTCGGACGAGCGCAACCGCATCGAGGCCGTCGTCGCGGGCATGACCGATGCCGTGGTCGCCACCGACCGCGGCGGCGCCGTCGTCCTGCTGAACCGCGCGGCGGAGGACCTCCTGCGCGTCTCCCGCGAGGCTTCCGCCGGCCGGTCGGCGTCGGCGGTCTTCGGGACCCGGCGCCTGACCGCGATGCTCCACGAGGCGACGGCCTACGGCCGGATCACCGCCGAGGAGCTGCCGCCGGGGACGATGGGCGACCGGGTGGTCGAGGCCCACTGTGCGCCGGTGCGGAGCAGCGCGGGCGAGGTCATCGGGGCGGTGGCGGTGCTGAGGGACGTCACGGAGCTGCGGCAGACCGAGCGGCTGCGCCGCGAACTGACCGCCAACGTCTCGCACGAGCTGCGCACGCCGCTGACGTCCATCAAGGGCTTCGCGGAGACGCTGCTCGACGGCGCGATGCACCAGGAAGAGACCGCGCGGCGGTTCCTCTCCATCATCAACAGCGAGACGGACCGGCTGGTCAAGCTGGTGGACGACCTCCTCGACCTCTCCCTCCTGGAGAGCAAGCGCATCACTCTCGATCCCCGTCCGGTCGATCTCGGCGGGCTTGTGGCGCGCACCGTGGACAAGCTGCGGCCGCTCGCCGACACCTCCCGCCTCACCCTGGTGCAGTCGGCCCCGCCCGGCATCGTCGTCTTCGCCGACGCCGACCGCCTGGAGCAGGTCCTCACCAACCTGGTGGACAACGCACTGAAGTACACGCCGCCGGGCGGCCGGGTCGAGGTGCAGGTGGCCGCGGAGAACGGCGAGGTGGAGGTCGTGGTGAACGACACCGGATTGGGCATCCGGCCGGAGGACCTGCCGCACGTCTTCGAGCGCTTCTACCGTTCGGACCGCTCCCGGACGCGGGGCTCGGGCGGAACGGGGCTGGGGCTGGCCATCGCTAAGCACCTCGTCGAGGCCCACGGCGGGCGCATCAGCGTGAGCAGCCGCCCCAACGAGGGGACGACCTTCACCGTACGGATGCCGCGCAGCGGGGTGACGTCGGGCGGGGTGATGTAGCGGCCTACCCGCCGAGGTAGGCTTTGCGCACCTCTTCGTTGGCCTGCAGGTCCTGCGCCGTCCCGGCGAGGGCGATCTCCCCCGTCTGCAGCACGTATCCGCGGTGCGCGACCTGCAGGGCCATGTAGGCGTTCTGCTCGACCAGCAGGATCGTGGTCCCCTGCTTGTTGATCCCTGTGATCGTGTCGAAGATCTGCTCCACCAGCACCGGTGCCAGCCCCATCGACGGCTCGTCCAGGAGCAGCACGGTCGGCCCGCCCATCAGGGCCCGGCCGATCGCCAGCATCTGCTGCTCGCCGCCGGACAGCGTCCCCGCGACCTGGTGCTGGCGTTCCCGCAGGCGCGGGAAAAGCGTGAAGACGCGCTCCAGATCCGCGGCGACCCCCGGGCGGTCGTCGCGGGTGTACGCGCCCATGAGGAGATTCTCCGCGACGGTGAGGCGGCCGAAGATGCGCCGGCCCTCGGGCACCTGGACCACCCCCCGGGCGACGATGTCGTGCGGGGGGATCGCGGTGAGGTCCTGCCCGCCCAGGCGCATGGTCCCCTCGCGCGGCCGCAGCAGCCCGGAGATCGTCTTCAGGGTGGTGCTCTTCCCCGCGCCGTTGGCCCCGATCAGGGTCACGATCTCCCCGGTGTTCACGGTCAGGGAGATCCCCTTCAGGGCGTGGATCTGGCCGTAATAGACGTGCAGGTTCTCCACTTCGAGCAAGGCCATCTCAGTGCGCCACCGCTCCCCGCCGCCCCAGATAGGCTTCGATCACGCGCGGATCGTTCTGCACCTCGTGCGGCGTGCCCTCGGAGATCTTCGTGCCGTAGTCCAGGACCGTGACCAGGTCGGAGATGCCCATCACGACGCGCATCTGGTGCTCGATGAGGATGATCGTG
>DASUAK010000290.1:0-6460 GCA_035763845.1 bacterium
CGACAGGTCGTCAAGCGCTTCGAGACGGCGGCCGGCGTCTTTACCGCCCTCAAGGGCGTGAACCTCCGCGTCAATCCCGGGGAGTTCGTGGCCGTGGTCGGCAAGTCGGGCAGCGGCAAGTCCACCCTGATCAACATGATCAGCGGCATCGACCGCCCCAGCGAGGGCCAGGTCTTCATCGGCGGCGAGCCGGTACACACGTACACGGAAGGCCAGCTGGCGCTGTGGCGGGGCCGGCAGCTGGGGATCATCTTCCAGTTCTTCCAGCTCCTGCCCACCCTCTCGCTGCTGGAGAACGTGATGCTGCCGATGGACTTCGCCGGCAGGTACGCCGCCCGCGAGCGGCCGCGCCGCGCGCTCCAGCTGCTCGATCAAGTGGGGGTGGCCCAGCACGCCGGCAAGCTCCCTGCCGCGGTCTCCGGTGGGGAGCAGCAGCGGGCCGCCATCGCCCGCGCCCTGGCCAACGACCCGCCGATCCTCGTCGCGGATGAGCCGACCGGCAACCTCGACTCCAAGACGGCGCAGTCCGTCTTCGCTCTCTTCGAGAGCCTCGTCGCCGGCGGCAAGACCATCCTGATGGTCACGCACGACCCCGACCTGGCCCGCCGCGTGGAGCGTACGGTGATGCTGGCCGACGGGGAGATCATCGAGACCTACCTGACCCAGGTCTTCCCGACGCTCACCGACCGCCAGCTGGTGGAGGTGACCCGCGGCGTGCAGCCGCGCGTCTTCGCCCCCGGCGCGGACATCGTCCACGAGGGGGAGCACCCGGAGGCGTTCTTCATCGTGACCAAGGGCTCCGTCGAAGTCATGGTCACCGCCTCCGACGGCACGGTCGTCCGGGCGGCGACGATCACCCACGGACAGTACTTCGGGGAGATCGAGCTGCTGCGCGGCGGCGCGCTGCTGGCCGGAGCCCGGGCGGGCGAGGACGGGGTGGAGATGATCGCCCTCGAGCGCGAGACGTTCGCCAGACTCCTGGGCGGCGCGCCCAGCATCCGGCAGGCGATCGAGGAGATGGCCCAGGCCCGGGTCCAGGAGAACATCGCCGCCCGCCGCCGGGAGGGGGTCGCGTGATCGGCCCGCGCTGGCGCAAGGTCATCTCCGACCTCGGCGCCAACCGGGCCCGCACGGTCCTCGTCGTGCTGTCCATCGCCGTGGGCGTCTTCGCCATCGGCATGGTGGGCGGTTCGAACGTGATGATGGCCGACTCGCTCCGCGTCGCCTATCGCGCGACGAATCCGGCCAGCGCCACCATCTATACCGTGGACCCGTTCGGCGACGACATGCTGGAGGCCATCGCGCGGATGCGGGTCGTGGCCGACGCGGAAGGCCGCCGCGCGCTCACCGTCCGCTACCAGTCCGGACCCGGGCAGTGGCGGACCATTCAGCTGGTCGCCCTCGCGGACTACGAGCGCAATACCGTGAACAAGGTCTGGCCCGCCGGCGGCGCCTGGCCCCCTCCCGACCGCGCCTTCCTGATGGAGCGGTCGTCGCAGCAGGCCATCGGGGCGCGGGTGGGGGACACGCTGCTGCTCGAGCTGCCGGACGGCCGGCGCCGGAGCCTCCCCGTGGCCGGCGCGGTCCACGACATCGGGCAGTTCGCCGGCGCCTTCAACAACGTGGTGTACGGATACGTGACGCTGGACACGCTGGAGTGGCTGGGCGAACCGCGCGCCTACAATCAGGTGATGTTCACGGTGGCCGAGCGGGCCGAGGACAAGGCACACATCGAGCGCGTGGCGCGTGCGGTGCGGGACAAGATCGAGAAGAGCGGCAACGCCGTGGCGATGACCTATATCCCCGACCCGTTCGAGCACTGGTCGGAGGACGTCGGGCGAGCCATGTTCATGATCCTGACCGTGCTCGGGGTGATGTCGCTCGCGCTCAGCGGGTTCCTCGTGGTCAACACGATCACCGCGCTGATGACCGCGCAGGTCCGGCAGGTGGGGATCATGAAGGCCGTCGGCGCCCGGAGCCCGCAGATCCTGGGGATGTATCTCGCCGGGGTCACGGGGTTCGGCGTGCTGGGGCTGCTGGTGGGGATCCCGCTCGGCGTCGTCGGCGCCCGCGCCTTCGCCGCCTTCACCGCGGGGATGCTGAACTACGACGTGGGGGGATACCGCCTGCCGCCGGCGATCCTGCTGCAGCAGCTGGCGGCCGGGCTCCTCATCCCCCTCCTCGCGGCCCTGTACCCGATCGTGCGCGGCACGCGGATCAGCGTGCGGGAAGCCCTCACCGCCTACGGGCTCTCGGGCGCCGGGGGAGGGCGCATCGACCGGCTGCTGGAGCGGGTCCGGGGCGCCTCGCGCCCGCTCCTGCTCTCGCTGCGCAACACCTTCCGACGCAAGGGACGCCTGGCGATCACGCTGACCACGCTGACGCTCGCGGGGGCGATCTTCATCGGGGTGCTGAGCGTGCGCGACTCGCTGCTCGCGACCCTCGACGACTCATTCCGCTACTGGAAGTACGACGTGCAGGTCGAGTTCAGCCGTTCGTACCGGGCGGAGCACCTCGTGCGGAGCGCGCTGCGGGTGCCGGGTGTCGTCGCCGCGGAGAGCTGGATGGCCCGCTCCGCCCGCCGGCTGCGCCCGGACGGCGTGGAGGGCAACACGCTGATTGTCTTCGGCCCGCCGCCCACCACGGAGCTGCTCGATCCGATCGTGCTGCAGGGGCGCTGGCTGATGCCGGACGACGCCAACGCCCTGGTGATCAATACCGACGTGGCGCGGATGGAGCCGGGGCTGCGTGTCGGAGAAGAGGCGGTCCTCAAGTTCGGGCGGCGGGAGACGCGGTGGCGGATCGTGGGCCTGGTGCGCGGCGTCTTCAGCGGGCCCGTGGCCTACGTCCCCTACGCCTACCTCTCGGAGGTCGTGCGGGACGCGGGCCAGGGGGAGCGCGTGCAGGTCGTGACGGAGCAGCACGACATGGCCTACACGGGTGAGGTGGCGCGCTCGCTCGAAGCCGAGTTCCGCCGGCTGGGGCTGCGCATCAACTCCATCCAGACCACTCCCGACCTGCGCCGCTCGATCGAGGGGATGATGAACGTCCTGGTGGTCTTCCTGCTGATCATGGCGGCGCTGCTCGCCGTGGTCGGAGGCCTCGGGCTGGCCGGCACGATGAGCATCAACGTGCTCGAGCGCACCCGCGAGATCGGCGTGCTCCGCGCCGTCGGCGCCTCCGACCGCTCCGTGATCCTCATCGTGCTGGTGGAGGGCGTGCTCATCGGTCTCCTCAGCTGGATCGCGGGGGCGCTGCTGGGCTATCCGTTCGGGGCGGCCCTGAGCGCCGGGGTGGGGCTATCCATGTTCATGGCGGCCCTGACATTCCAGTTCTCGATCGGCGGCATGATCCTGTGGCTGGTGCTGGTCATCCTGCTCGCCGCCGGGGCGAGCGTGCTGCCCGCCTGGAACGCTTCGCGGCTGACCGTGCGGGACGTCCTGTCGTACGAGTAGACCGAGACCGAGGGGGATGGATCCTATGAGGCGTCGGATGATCGTCGTGCTGGCTGGTCTCGTGGCGGTGGCCGCCGCGATCGTCGTGATGAGCGGCCGTCGGAACGCCGCCGGCGACGCGCAGCCCACCCTACCGGCCGTGCAGGGGCCCACGGCGATCGAGGCGGAAGGCCGGGTGGTGCCGGCGCGCGGCGTCGTGCTCAGCCTGCCGCTGGGCGGCACCGTGGCCGAGGTCCTCGTCGCCGAGGGGCAGGCCGTGCGCGCGGGACAGGCGCTGCTCCGGCTGGACAGCGCGCGGCAGACCGCCGCCGCGGTGCAGCAGGCCGCCGCCGCGGTGCAGCGGGCCCGGGCGCATCAGGCGGAGCTGCGCGCCGGGGCCCGGACCCAGGAGGTGCAGTCGGCGCGGAGCGTCCTCGCCGCCGCCGAGGCGCGGGCCGCGCAGCTGCGCGCGGGCGCCCGGAGCGAAGAACGGGCCCAGGCCCGCTACCAGGTGGATCAGGCGGACGCCGCCCTGCGCCTGGCCGAGGACGACCTGGCCCGGAGCGAGATGCTGCTGACGACGGGGGCCGTCTCGACGCAGCAGGTCGCCCAGGCCCGGAGCCGCCGGGACGGCGCGGCTGCGGCCGCGGCGTCCGCCCGGCAGCAGCTGCAGCTGCTCCAGACCGGTGCCCGGCCGGAAGAGATCCGCGCGGCCGACGCCGACGTGGCGCAGGCCCGCGCCCAGTTCGAGCTGCTCACGGCCGGCGCACGCCCCGAGTCGCTGGCGGCGGCCGACGCCGAGGTCGCCTCCGCGCTGGCCGGTTTGCGGCAGGCGCAGGCGGCTCAGGTCCAGAGCGAGCTGCGCGCGCCGATGGCAGGGACGGTGACCTTCATCGGCGTCCGCGCGGGCGAGTACGCGGCCCCTGGGATCACCGTGGCGGCGGTGGCGGACCTCTCGAAGTGGCAGATCGAGACAACCGACCTGACCGAGCTGCACGTCGCGCGCATCGCAAAGGGCGACCGCGTGACGGCGCGGCTGGACGGCGTGCCCGGCCTCGAGCTGACGGGCCATGTGACGGAGATCGAGGACTTCGGCGTCAACCGCATGGGCGACATCACCTACCGGGTGATCGTCACGTTGGACCGCCAGGATCCGCGCCTGCGCTGGAACATGACGGCCGCCGTGGCGATCGAGGCGGAGAGCCAGCGAGGGATGCCGCAGAACTGAGAGGAGACCGGGGGGCCTACTCCATCTTCCAGTAATGGGGCTGGTGGCAGGTGGTGCAGGAGGTCTTGCTCTCCATCACCGGGGCATGGATCTCCGGCTTGGGCGCGGTGTGACAGGACGCGCAGTTCACGACCGGCGCGGCCACCTCGTGCGGCTTGTGGCAGGTGCTGCAGGCCAGCGCGGCATGCGCCCGCCCTTCGGGCCAGCCGACCGTCTGCTTCGTAGGCAATCCCTGATGGCAGCCCAGGCAGGTCTGCGTGGTCGGCCGCAGGGGACTGTTCGGCCGCAGGAACTGGTGGCAGTCCACACAGTGGAAGTCGGCCATGGCCTGGATCTTGATCGCGCGGGCGCCGACCGCCTGGGCTTCATGGCAGTTCGCGCAGACCTGCTCGGCCGGCTTGAGCCGGTGGATCGCCGTGCTGTGGCAGGTCACGCACTCGATCTTCTTGCCTTCGGCGTGGATGGTGTGACCGGCCGTCGCGGCGACCTGCTTCCAGGACGGGTCCCCGCTGGTATGGCATGACGCGCAGCGATCGGCCGGCACCTCGGCGTGCTTCCCCACCCGCTCGGGCCGCCGCACCACGAACGTGATCACCTGGCGCGCCGACTCCGCGATGCTCTGCTCGTGGCAGGAGTGGCAGTCGACCTTCTTGTGCTCGCTGCTCGCCCACCGGGTCCAGGCCGCCTCCATCGTATGGCAGGAGCGGCAGAAGGCGGGGTTGTTCATCGTGTAGTCGTAGGTGGTGAATCCGCCGTAGACGACCACGGCCACCCCGAGGACGAGCCCGCCGATCAGGACGGCAAGCCAGATCGCGGGCAGCGTCGCCGCCCACGACTTCAGCGTATGGAACCGCCCGCGCGGCTCGTCTCCCGGTGCCGTCCCGTCCATCGCTCCCGCCTACGGATAGTGTGCGAGCAGCTCGTCGAGTGCGTGATCCAGGGCCGCAGGCGGCGCCGCGAGCCAGAGGACCGCCGCGCCGGACTGGTAGTACGCATGCGCCTGTCCCATCCCCGACGTGCCGAACACGGTGCGCCCGCGCAGCTCCCGCGGCTGCGGATCGGAGAAGACGCGCGTCCCGCCGGCCATGCGCCGGTTCATGCGCCAGAGCAGGGCCGAGGCTTTGAGGGGGGTGGGGGAGGCGCTGATCCACAGTGTGAGGGCGCCGTAGCGGGCGACGACCGCGTCCGTGACGTCGATCCGCATCCCATGGAGGCGGCCGACCTGGTCGACCGCGGCGGGGCCCCGCAGGGCCGACGCGAGAGGGGCACCGGCCAGGGCCGCCGGAACGCGGAGCCCTGGGGAGGCGCTCTGCCCACTCGGGGGATTGCTGGTGTTGGCGAGGAGAGCCACCACGATCGCCGCCGTGACGGCGGCGAGCCCCACGCCGGTGAGCACCCGGCCGGTCCCCATCCCGTGCTACGCGGCCTTCTCCTGCGCGCGCCGCGCCATCGGCACGTAGGTCCTCACGTCCGACCCCTCGTAGATCTGGCGCGGCCGGCTGATCCGCTGGTCCTTGTCGTCCAGCATCTCCTCCCACTGGGCCAGCCACCCGCTCGTCCGCGGGATCGCGAACAGCACCGGGAACATCTCCACGGGAAAGCCCATCGCCTGGTAGATGATCCCGGAGTAGAAGTCGACGTTGGGATACAGCCGCCGCTTGACGAAGTACTCGTCCTGCAGGGCGATGCGCTCCAGCTCGAGGGCGATCTCCAGCAGCGGGTTGGTCCCCGTGACCTCGAACACCTCCGCGGCGATGCGCTTGATGATCTTGGCCCGCGGGTCGTAGTTCTTGTAGAC
>DASUAK010000291.1:0-8151 GCA_035763845.1 bacterium
TGGTCCGGCTCCTCGTTCATGTACCCTACGACGTGGTCGAACATCTGGCGGAAGGAGACCTTCCCGGAGGTGGGGCTGACGAAATCCATCGCGCCGCGCGCCGGTTTGGCGGGGCGCGAGAGTGGTGCCGGGTCGACGTTCCCGGCCGGCTGCTCGATTGGCTGCGGCATCGCGTGCGCGTCCATGGGCTGTCTCACAAGAGTATACGCCAGACGCGCTTCTTCACGCAATCAGGCGCCCGCGGCGGCGCTCGTGTCCTTCCACAGCATCGGTACCCCGAGCAGGAGCATCGCAGTCGCCACGATCACGGCGCCGCCCGCTATGGCGGCGGGGCTTCCTGCCACCGTCGCCGCGGAGGCGATGACCATCCCGCCCAGGGAGGGCAGGCCGAGGAACGACATCGTGAGGAGGCTGAGCACGCGGCCGCGCAGCTCGCGCGGGGTGCTCTGCTGGATCATCGTCACCGCGGAAGCCCCGGACGTCGAGGCGAACGCGCCGGCGGCGAAGAGGACGGCGAGGGTGAGCGGGAAGAGGCGGGAGAGCGTGAAGGCGAGGAGTGCGGCGCAGAAGATGACGTTGGCGGCGACGTAGTAGCGGCCCTTGCGCGCGATCTCGCTGCTCGCGGCGAGCAGCAGGGAGCCCATGATGGTCCCCGCCCCCGGCGCGGCGAGCAGGAAGCCCAGCCCGCGGGCCCCCACGGCCAGGATGTCCTCGGCGAATACCGGCATGAGCGTGGTGTAGGACCGGCTGAAGAGGCTGGCGATCCAGGTGAGCAGGATCACGGTGCGCGTGGTCGGCGCCCCCCAGACGAAGCGCAGCCCCTCGACGAGACTCCGCGCCACCCCGGCCGCCGGCCGGCGGGGGCGGACGGGGAACCCGCTCATCGCGAACAGCATGCCCAGCACGATGAGGAACGAGAGGGCGTTAAGGTAGAAGAGCAGGTGCACGCGCGCCGTGCCGACGGTGCCCAGGATGAGGCCGGCGAGCGCCGGGCCGACGAAGGCCGCGCTGGGATACGAGGCGCCGGCCAGGGCCACTGCGCTCATCAACGCGGGCGGCTCGACCAGGTCGGGGATCAGGGCGTGGCGCGAGGGGTTCTCGAACGCCAGGAAGACGGCTTCGAGGAAGCTCAGCCCGATGATCCACCAGACGGTGAGCCGTCCGGTGTGGGCGAGGACGGCCATGGCGAGGGCCCCGAGCATCATCCCCAGCTGGGCCGCCTTCAGCAGGCGGATGCGGTCCACGCGGTCCGCGACGACCCCGCCGAAGACCGGCAGGACGATCGCCGGCACGGCGAAGGCCAGGCTGTTCACGCCGAGGTACAAAGGGGAGCCGGTCAGGGCGTAGATCGTCCAGCCCATGCCGACCGTGGCCATCCACGTCCCGGTGTGGGAGATGAGGAGACCGATCCACAGCAGCCGGAAGTTGCGGGAGCGCAGCGCGGGAAAGCGCGCCGGCCCGCTCACATCTCCCTCCGGCCCTCCAGCGCCTTGGCCAGCGTGACCTCGTCCGCGTACTCGAGGTCGCCGCCCACGGGCAGGCCGTGCGCGATGCGCGTGACCTTGATGCCCAGGGGCTTGAGGATCTTGGCGAGGTAGATGGCCGTGGCCTCCCCTTCGACGCGGGGGTTGGTGGCGACGATGACCTCCGCCACCTCGCCGCCCTTCACCCGGTCGAGCAGCTCGGCGATCTTGAGGTCATCGGGGCCTACGCCGTCCAGGGGCGAGATCGCGCCGTGCAGGACGTGGTAGCGGCCCTTGTACTCGCGCGTCCGCTCCATCGCCAGGACGTCGCGGGGATCTTCCACCACGCAGATCACGGCGCCGCTGCGCGAGGACGCGGTGCAGATGGCGCACGGGTCCACATCCGTGATGTGGAAGCAGGTGCTGCAGTAGCGGATGCGCGCCTTCGCGTCGAGGATCGCCTGGCTGAGGCGGGCGGCGTCGTCGGGCGCCATACGCAGGATGTAGAAGGCCAGCCGCTGGGCCGTCTTCGGCCCCACGGTCGGCATCTTGCTGAGTTCCTCGATCAGGCGGGCGAGCGGCTCGGCGTACACGCTAGACAAGGCCGGGCGGCAGCGGCAGCCCTCCGGTGACGGCGCGCATCTTCTCCTCGGCCTTGCTGCGGGCCTCGCGCTGGACCTCGGTCAGCGCGGCGAGGATCAGGTCCTGCAGCATCCCCACGTCGCTCGGGTCGACGGCGGCCGGATCGATCGTGATCTCCTGGATGTCGCCGCGCAGGTTGGCCACGGCGCGCACGACGCCGCCTCCCGAGCCCGCCTCGACCCGCTCGGTCTTCATCTCTTCCTGCACCCGGGCGACCTCGGCCTGCAGCTTCTGCACCTGCTTCATCATCTTGCCGATGTCACGCATCCTTGATCTCCACGACCTCTCCGCCGAAGAGCTGCATCGCTCTGGCCACGACCGGGTCCGTCTGCGCCGTGACCGCCGGCCCCGTGGCGTGCGCCTCCGCGTCGCCGTCCAGCATCCTGCAGCGGAGCCGGAGCCGCTGCTGCAGCACGCGCTCGATCGCCCCCTCGACCACCGCCCGGTTCTCGGGGCGGTGCAGGTTGTCGAGGTGGAAGTTGTAGCCGGTGCGCAGCCCGATGACCAGGTGGCCCTCCTCGACGCCGAGCGGGACCCCCTCGATGAGCAGGGCGTGGCAGAACATCTTCGTCTTCTTCACTTCTTCGAGGATCCGCGCCCACGACCGCCGGACGTCCTCCAGCCCGACGCTGCCTTCCGCGGGCGGGGGCTGGACCGCCACCACGGCGGCCTCGGGGACGGCGCTCGCCGCCTTCGAATCCGGCCTGGCCGGCGGCCGGGACGGCTTCTCGGACGCGGGCGCGGGCCGGGGCGGCGTCTCCCTGGCGGGAGCAGGAGGCTGCGCGGCGGGCGGGGCGGCCCCGAGCCGTCGCTCCAGGGCGGCGAGGCGGGAGCGGAGCCCTTCCACCGTTGGGTCCATCTCAGGCCGGCAGAGGCGGATCAGCGCGATCTCCAGCAGCAGCCGGGGCTGCGGGCTCCAGCGCACCTCGGCATCGGCGGCGGAAAGGACGTTGAGCGCCCGGAGGATCTCCTCGACGCCGGTGGAGGCGGCCTGCTGCCGCAGGGCGGCCAGGCGCTGCTCCGTCGTGTCGAGGACCTCGCCGGCGGTGCCGGTCTTGAGGACGAGCAGATCGCGGAAGTGGTCGAGCAGCGTGCGCATCGCCTGCCGCACGTCCTTGCCCTCGTCGATGATCTGGCCGACCAGCTCCAGCGCCGCGGCGGCGTCGTGCGCCAGCAGCGCTCCTCCGAAGCGCAGGGCGACCTCTTCGGGCAGGATGCCCAGCACGGTCTGCACGTCATCCGCCGTGATCGGCCCCTCGCTGAACGACACCAGCTGGTCGAGGACCGACTCCGCGTCGCGCACCGAGCCGTCGCCGGCGGCGGCGATCAGGGTCAGCGCCGCGTCGTCGATACGGAATCCCTCGGTCGACGCGATCGTGCCCAGACGCGTGATGATCTCGCGCTGCGAGACTCGGCGGAAGTCGAAGCGCTGGCACCGGGAGAGAATGGTCGGCGGCAGGCGGTGCGGCTCCGTGGTGACGAGGACGAGGACGGCGTGCGCCGGCGGCTCCTCCAGCGTCTTGAGGAGGGCGTTGGCCGCCTCGGTGGTGAGCATGTGCGCCTCGTCGATGATATACACCTTGTAGCGGCCTTCGGTCGGGGTGAGGCGGATGCGGTCGCGCAGCTCGCGGATCTCTTCGATGCCGCGGTTGCTGGCCGCGTCGATCTCGATGACGTCGACGGAGTATCCGCCGCTGATCGCCTCGCAGTTGGGGCAGGTGTTGTCGGGGGTGGGCGTGGGACCGGCCTGGCAGTTCAGGGCTTTGGCCAGGATCCGCGCCGTGGTCGTCTTGCCCGTGCCGCGGTGTCCGGCGAAGAGGTAGGCGTGGACCACGCGGTTCGTGCGGATGGCGTTCTGCAGGGTGCGGGTGACGCGCTCCTGGCCGATGAGCGCTTCAAACGTCTGCGGCCGCCACTTCCGGTAGAACGAAACGTGGGACATGCCGACCTCCGGGGATACGCGTGCTGTGCTGATTTCGCCGGAGCGGAGAGCCTTCCCTTGCCTCACGCCGCGGGTGCAAGGAGGGCTGTTCGCCCCCGACGAAAGTGATGCGGGTGCCGTTCTCGCCCGAATTCGCCGTCTTCTTCGTCCTCTCCGCCCTCGCCGCCGCATGGGTCTACTTCGATTACCGTTCCCGCTCCGACGGCGCGACCTGGGAGCGCATCGCCTGGTGGCTCGGCTCGCTCGTCGCGCTTCCCATCTTCCTGCCGATCTACCTGATCGCGGCCCGTCCGCCCGGGCGGCTCGTCCGCTGCCCGTCGTGCGGGCGGCCCACGCTGACCCATCATGCCGCGTGCCGGCGCTGCGGGGGGGCCATCGCCTTCGAGCCGGCGCCGCAGATGTGGGGGCTGGGCGAGGTGGTGGGCGTGGCCGTGGTCTTCATGCTGGCCATCCCCACGATCATGGCGGCGCTCGGGCTGGGGCTGTCGCCCTCGCTGGCGGAGATCACCGGCGTGGCGCTGCTCCAGAGCGCGGCGTTCATCGCCCTTCCGCTCTACGTCGTGCGCCGCCGGTACGGACTGCCGCTCTCGGCGGTGGGGCTGCGGGCCGACCGGTGGCCGCTCTGGGCGGCGGGCGGGCTCGCCGCCGGCGCGCTCTCCATCCCCATCAGCATGCAGGCGGAGGAAGCGGCCATCACGCTCATCGGGTATGTCACCGGGCGTGCGCGCGCCGAGGCGATGGCGGAGCAGGAGCACCTCGGCGA
Source organism: bacterium (assembly GCA_035763845.1). GTDB lineage: Bacteria > Sysuimicrobiota > Sysuimicrobiia > Sysuimicrobiales > Kaftiobacteriaceae > Kaftiobacterium. The sequence continues at coordinate 4,811 of DASUAK010000291.1, forward strand.
TGTGCTGACCGCGATCCTGCAGGGCCAGCTCAGCGCCGCGCAGCTGGCCGTGATCTTCGTGCTGGTCTGCGGGATCGTGCCCATCGCGGAGGAGCTCTTCTTCCGGGGATTCGTCTACGGGACACTGCGCCGCTGGGGCGCCGCCCTGGCCGCCGTGCTGTCGTCGATCTTCTTCGCCTCGGTGCACAACCAGATCGTGCACTTCCTGCCGATCTTCCTGCTGGGCGTCATCCTGGCGCTGCTGTACCAGCGCACCGGCTCGCTGCTGCCCCCGATCATGGTGCATGCGGTGAACAACGTGGTCGCGGTGCTGGCGGTGCTCAATGATTGGCAGTTCTGATCAGCCGGCGGATCCCGGGACGGCTCCCGCTCCCGCACACACGCGCCTGAGCCTCTGGGCGATCCTTTTCGGCGTCCTCGTCGATTTCGCGGGCAGTCTGCTCGCGGCCCTGCCTTTCGCCGCGGTGGCCGGGGAGGACCATCCGGGGTGGCTCCCGATCGGGCTGGCGTTCACGGCGCTGGGTGGATTCACCGCGGCCGCCGTGGCCGGCCGCCGAAGCGTGGCCCACGGGGCGTGGGTCGGTGTGGTCTCGATGCTCATCGGGGCTGCCCTCAGCCTGAACGATCCACCGCCGGTTCCGCTGTGGTACAGCATCCTCGGCTACGGTCTCACCGTTCCCGCGGCCGCGGGGGGCGGATGGCTCAACCGCCGGCTGCGCGGCGAACGCCAGGCGGCGGACGCCGGGGACACGGCCGTCTACCCCTCGATGGCGCAGGCCGTGGCGCTGCTGGTCGTGACCATCGTCATCGCGAACGGCACGATCTTCGCCGCCGGATTCCTCGCGTCGTTCGGGCCCGGGGACCGCTCCGCGCTCCGCCCGTGGTTCCCACTGCTGCTCATCGCCGCCGCGGTCCTAGGGTACGGTGCGATCCTGCTGCTGGCCGTCCGGCGGGCGGGCGCTCCCCGGGGCCTGCTCTTTCCGTTCTGGAGGCCGAGGGCACCGGTACTCTGGTCCGCCGTCGCCACGGTGGTGGGGGTGAGCATCGTACTGGCGGTCGTGCTCAGGACCATCATCGAGGGGTTGGACGTCGAGGCGAGGAGCGCGAACCCCATCCCCCTGGGCGGGCTGGATCCCGGCACGTGGGCGCTGACCATCATCTTCGTCCTGATCGCTCCTCCGGCGGAGGAGATGCTGTTCCGGGGCGTGATCCTGCGGGGGTTCGCCAGCCGCTATACGCCGCGCAAAGCGGTGACCGCCTCGGCCGTCCTGTTCGGCCTCGTCCACATCAATCCGTTCCAGCTCCTCCCGGCGATGTTCCTCGGGGGCCTGTTCGGCTGGTGGCGGCTGCGCACCGGGTCGCTCACGCTGCCCGTGCTCGGGCACGCGCTGAACAACGCCCTGGCGCTGGCCGCGCTCACGACGCGGGTCTGGGAGCAGCTGCCCGGGTGGATGGCGGCACTGGGAGGAGGGCTGGCCGTCGGGGGGATGGTGCTGTTCGCTCGTGCCTCCCGCGTCCCGGAGGTCGCGGCAGGCTGAGCTGGCCGTGCACCCGCCGTCGTCGACCATCCTCCAGGCGGCACCGGCGCCGCCGGCTCGGACCAGGTGCCCCCGCGGCACACGAGAGCACTGACGTACCGTTGCTTCCTTCCGGACCTGGCGGGGTTAGCCAGATCTCGTTGCGCGGGACCCGATCGTCGTCGCCACGTGCGCCGGTCCAGACCCTGAAAGATGGCGTCTCGGACGGGAGTTCAGCCCCGCTGTAGCGGATTGCGGGTACAGGGAACCGCTAGCTCCCCACCTAGCACGGCCGGTATCATTGTACACCACGCGGGATTTCGGGGCGACCGCTAGCGCGGGAGGAGGAGGCGCATCCGTTGCGGCGGCCAGTAGATGAGGATCGCCTGGCCGACGATCTGAATCTTCTTCAGCGCGCCGAAGGAGCGGCTGTCCTCGCTGTTGTTTCGGTTGTCGCCCATCACGAAGACCGAGTCATCCGGGACGCTGACCGGTCCGAAATCCCCCTGCGGCACCCCGTTCACGTACGGCTCGAGCACCTGCGCTCCGTTGATGAGGACCTTGCCGTCCTTCACCTGGAGGGTGTCCCCGGGCAGGGCCACGATGCGCTTGATGTAATTGCGCTGCGGATTGAGGGGATACTTGAGGACGATCACATCGCCGCGCCGTATCTGGCGCAGCCGGTACAGGAACTTGTCCACCAGCACGCGGTCGTGCGGCAGCAGGGTGGGCTCCATCGAGTACTGCTCCACCTGAAAGGCCTGCGCCACCGAGACCATGATCAGCTGCGCCAGGACGAACGCAATGATCAGGGTCTTGGCGAATTCCCAGATACCGCTGAGGACTCTCCGCCACCGGGGTTCCATGGAACGTGTTCCATCATAGCGACAGCCCGCTTCCCGCGTCAATCGCCGGCTGTGACACGCGTCACAGCGGCCCTGTGACCACGCGCATGGTTCGCCCCGCCCTTGCGGCGTATCGTGAAGGCACATCGACGAAGGAGGCAGCCGCCATGCAGAACTATTACGGCGTCGAGCGGGCCATTCAGGAGCGAACGCAGGAAGCGCGCGCCATGGCCGAGCTCCAGGCTATCCGCCGGCGGGCTCAGGCCGAGCGCCGGGCGACGCGGATCGGTTTCCGCGGGCGGCTGCGGGACCTGTTCGCCCTTCGGGGGCGGACGGGAGAGCCCGTCAGGGGCCTCCGCTGAGCGCAGGGCGATAGCCCGGATCCCCGCCGCTGCGTCCCGCCCCGCATCCGCCCCCTCTGATTTCCGGATCGCAGGCGAGGCGCAGTCGGCCTGAGAGGCCGCTCCCACAAGGAGCGGCCTCTCCTCCTTGTGACGCGGTTCACTCCTGCCGGGTGATGGGGGCCAATGCGGTGGTCCGCCTGGGCCGGTACTGTCGGTGCAGCAGCACCGGTCACCCCGTCTGGAACGGAGGACGCGTCATGTCAGGGAGCATGCAGCTGATGGATCTGGTGGCCCGGTCCGTCCAGGAGGAGCGCATCGCGGACGCCCGGCGCGAGCGCCTGCTCGCCGATGCGCCTCAAGCCCGGGGCGGCGTCGCGCACATCTTCAATGCGATCCAGGGATTCGTCGCCGCGGCCGGTCAGCTGGTGGGCGGCCGCAGGTCCGCCGCGTCCCCGCGATGACGGAGGCCGGGTATGGGGACGTGGGAAGGGCGTCCTAGTACACCCGCCGCCGAAGGCGGACGGGGTCGAGAAGGACGATCTTCCGCCCCCGCAGCTCGATCAGCCCCTGCGCGCGGAACGACGCCAAAGCCCGGTTCACCCGTTCGCGCGTCGCGCCGACCATGGTGGCCAGGT
>DASUAK010000292.1:0-3421 GCA_035763845.1 bacterium
GCCCCTCAACAAGGAAGCGCTCTGGGCCGGCGGCTACACGCAGCCCGGCCACACCGAGCTGCTGGGCGAGCTGACCGGCGTGGCCGACCCGCTGACGATGTTCCAGGTGCGGGGCCTGCGCATCTTCTTCCTGACGCGGCAGCTCTCCCTCGCCGACGCCATCACCAGAATCACCCGTGCGCGGATCGAGGAGATGGTTCCCCGGATCGTCGGCGAACTGCGGCGGCTCGGCTTTCCCGAGCCGCGGCTGGCGGTCGCCGCGCTCAACCCGCACGCCGGCGAGGGCGGCGCCCTCGGGACGGAGGACCGGGACGTGATCGCGCCCGCAGTGCAGGCCGTGCGCGCGCGGGGCCTCGACGTCAGCGGCCCGGTGCCCGCGGACTCGGTCTTCGCGCAGGCGCTCGAGGGGCGCTACGACGCGGTGCTGTCACTCTTCCACGATCAGGGGCATATCGCGGCCAAGACGCTGGACTTCCACGGAACCGTGAGCGTCACGCTGGGGCTGCCCTTCATCCGTACCTCGGTCGACCACGGCACGGCTTTCGACATCGCGGGCCGGGGCATCGCGCGGGCGGAGAGCATGACGGCCGCCATCGTCGCCGCCGCCGATCTGGTGCGGCGTAGGCAGGCCGCCGCCCGCTAGCACGCTTCCGCCCGGGCCCGCCGCATCCAGACCGGTGCGATGTCTAAAGCGGCTCCATCTGCGGCACCCTCCGAGCGGGAGGAACACGCCATGCCTCGCCGGATCGTGGGAGTTGCAGCTGCCGCGGCGCTGGTCCTGGTTCTGGGCACCGCCGCCGTCGCGCAGAGCGTCTGGAGCAGCTTCAAGCACCCGTCCTTCGGCTTCTCGCTCACCTATCCGCGGGAGTGGGAAGTGACGAGCGACGACGGCACGCTCGCGGTCATGATCATGGGCCCGGAGCCGGCGGGTGTGCGCTCGCTCCGGTTGAACGTGAACGTCACCACCGACCGCGTGCCGGCCGGGATGACGGTCGAGCGCTTCGAGGCGGTCAGCGAGTCCCGCATGGGGCTTCTGTTCAACGCCTACCAGCGCCTGCGGACCGACCGGACGACGGTGGGCGGGGTGCCGGCGGTCCTGCGATACTACACCTGGAAGCGGAACGACGGCCTCGAGCTGTACCAGATGCAGCTGTACGTGGTCGCCGGCGAGCGCGGCTACGTCGTCACCGGCACCACGTCGACGCAGTCCGGCGCCCTCCAGCGGGAAGCCGCCCTGCTCTTGAGGATCATCCAGACCTTCCGGCCGTAGTCCAGGCAGGAGTCTCTCGTAACCCGCTGAACTAAGAGTCCCGCGTATCCGGGGCGATGGTCTGCTCTTAACCGCCGTTCCATCCAGCCCGCAGATTGACCAAAAAGGGGGACTCAGGTGAAACGCCTGCTTGGCTTTGCTGCGTGTATCGTGCTCGCCATGATGTCGATCACTGCTCTTCCGGCCCGGGGGGCCGGGCGTACGTGGACCGTCATCGCCGGGGGAGGCACCAGGGACGGCACGGTGTTCTTGAACGCCTACTTCCCGCGAACACTGGAGGTCGGGACGGGCGACACCGTGAGGTGGCAGTTCGAGGGGTTCCACAACGTGGCGTTCCTGGGAGGGACGGCCATGCCGCCTCTGGTGGTCCCCGAAGGCAATGGGCTCCTGCTCAACCCCCAGGTCGTCTTCCCCGTCGGGGGAAGCAGCTACGCCGGGATGGGGTACGTCAACTCCGGGACCCCGCCGGAGCCCGGGAAGCCCCACGCATACACCCTCACCTTCACCAAACCCGGCACCTACCGCTACGTCTGCGTGATCCACGGCCCGGGGATGGGCGGAACGGTCGTCGTGAAGGAGAAGGGTACGGGCTCACCGGCCTCCGTCGCCCAGCAGGCCCGCAAGCAGCAGGCGGCGGCCGTCGACGCGGGACAGACCATGTGGAAGAAGTTCCGCGTGTCCCGCCGCGGCGGGGAAGTCATCGTGCCGATGATCGGCGACCTCCGGACGGGGGCCTCCGTCTTCCGGTTCACGCCCGCGCCGCTGCGGGTTCCGGTCGGCACCACGGTGACCTGGACGATGCAGGATCCCTTCGAGATCCACACCGTGACGTTCACCGGCGGCAAGCAGGTCCCGGCCTTTGAGGTGGTGCGGCCGCAGCCACAGGGACCGCCGAAGATCTTCGTCAACCCGCTGGCGGCGAAGCCGACAGGGCACCGCAACTACGACGGGACGGGATTCGTCAACTCCGGCATCCTGTACCCGCCGATGGCCCCCGCGGCACTGCCAAAGAGCTACAGCCTGACCTTCCTCAAGCCCGGCCGGTACGAGTACTGGTGCATCACGCACGCCCCGTACGGCATGAAGGGCGTCATCGTCGTCCAGTAGCCGGCAACGTCTAGGCGGTCGGGGCGCGGGCACGGATGAGATGTGTCCCGCGCTCTGACCGCCGGCGCCGCTGTTGTCATCATCGGCCTCGCCGTGCTCGGCCCCTGGATCGCCAGCCGGCCCGGCCCGGCGGGCAGCCGGGAGTACCTCTCCGCCGGGGAGGCCGCGGCGGCGGTGCCCGAGCCCGCCCGTCCTGTCCGTCCCAGCGTCATCAAGGCGATCTACCTCACCTCGTGGAGCGCGGCCACGCCGTCGCGGGTGGCCCGGACCCTCGCGATGATCGAGGAGAGCGAGCTCAACGGGGTCGTGATCGACCTGAAGGACTACACCGGGGCGGTCGTGTTCCGGACGGGGAGCCCGGCGGTCGAAGCGATGGGCTCCGAGGTCTTCCGCCTCGACCTGCCCGCGCTCGTACAGCGCTTCCACGAGCAGGGCGTGTACGTGATCGTCCGCATCGCCGCCTTTCAGGATCACTACCTCTCCAAGGCCCGTCCGGACCTCGCCGTCCGCGATCCGAAGGGAGCGGTCTGGCGGGACCATATGGGCCTGGGCTGGGTGGATCCGGCCTCGCGCGAGGTGTGGGACTACCTGGTCGAGGTGGGCCGGGCCGCGGCGGCGGCCGGCGTGGACGAGCTGAACTTCGACTACATCCGCTTTCCCTCCGACGGCAACCTGGAAGGGCTGCGCTATCCGTTCTTCGACGCGGCGGGCGGGGCCCGGCGGCTCGTCATCCAGCGGTTCTTCGAGCACCTGACCACGATGCTGCGCCCCACGGGAGCCGTCCTCTCAGCGGACCTGTTCGGCATGGTCACGGTCGCCGTGGATGACATGGGTATCGGGCAGATCTTCGAGGACGCCCTGCTCTACTTCGACTATGTGGCACCGATGGTCTACCCGTCCCACTACTCGAAGGGCTTCCTCACCTTCAAGAACCCGGCGGCGCATCCGTACGAGGTCGTGCAGTATTCGCTGATGCTGGCGGAGGCCAGGCGGACGCACTACGGACAGATGCTGGAGACCTTCACCGCCGGCCCGCAGCCCGGC
>DASUAK010000293.1:0-2914 GCA_035763845.1 bacterium
AAGATCGAGGTCACCTTCGACATCGACGCCAACGGCATCCTCGACGCGAAGGCGCGGGACACGGCGACCGGGCGGGAGCAGTCCATCAAGATCACCGGCTCCTCCACCCTCGGCAAGGACGAGGTGGACAAGATGGTCAAGGAGGCGGAGCGCTTCGCGGAGGAGGACCGCCGCAAGCGCGAGGAGGCCGAGACCCGCAACAGGGCCGACACACTCGTCTATCAGACCGAGCGCATGCTGAAGGACGTCGGCGACAAGATCACGGCCGACGAGCGCGCGCAGGTCGAGACGAAGCTGACCGCGCTGAAGGACGCCCTCGGCCAGGGCGATGCCTCGCGGATCAGCGCGGCCGTCGACGAACTGCAGCAGGCCAGCCACAAGCTGACCGAGGCGATGTACGCCAAGGCCGCGACGGGGGCGGGGGCGGGGCCGTCCGGCGGCGGAGCGGCGGGCGGCGGGCCCACGGGCGGCGCAGCCGGCGGCGAGGCCAAGGCCGGCGACGAAGTCATCGACGTGGACTACAAGCGGAAGGATGAGAAGAGCTGATGGACGAGCGGCCTGACCGGCCGGCGGAAGAACCCCGCGCCGACGCGGTGGCGCCGGAGCAGACGCCCGCGGGGGACGATACCGCGGCGCTGCGGGCGCAGCTGGAGCGGGTGCGGGCGGAGGCGGATCGGAACTGGCAGCAGTTCCTCCACGCCGCGGCCGACCTCGAGAACTACAAGAAGCAGGCCGCGCGGCAGCGGGACGACGCCGTCCAGCGGACGCGCGCCGCCCTGCTGGCCCTCGTGCTCGACGTGGTGGACAATCTCGAGCGCGCCCTGGGGCACGGCGGCGCCGCCGACCCCGGGGCGGTGCAAGAAGGGATCCGGATCGCGCACCGGCAGGTCGTGGAGCGGCTGCAGGGCCTCGGGGTGCAGCCTATCGAGGCCCGCGGCAGGCCGTTCGATCCGCGCTTCCACGAGGCGATCGACGTCACCCCCGCGGACGCCGCGGGGACGGCTCCCGGCACCGTGGTGGACGAAATCCAGCGCGGCTACCTCCTGAACGGCGAGGTGCTGCGGCCCGCCCGCGTGCGCGTGGCCAAGTAGATGGAGTTCAAGGACTATTACAAGGTCCTGGGGGTCGAGCGGGGCGCCGACCAGAAGGTGGTCAGCGGCGCCTACCGGAAGCTCGCGCGCCAGTACCATCCTGACATCAACAAAGCAAAGGGCGCCGAGGACCGGTTCAAGGAGATCAACGAGGCCTACCAGGTGCTCGGTGATCCGCAGAAGCGCGCCCGCTACGACCAGATGTACGAGGCCTACGAGCACGGGGGCATGGACTGGCAGAGCGTCTTCGGCCGGCAGGGCGCGGGGGGCACGGGGAGCTGGCAAACGCCCGAGGGCTGGACAGTGACATTCGGGGGCTCCCCGCAGGAGATGGAGGACCTCCTCGGGGGTCTGGGCGGGTTCAGCGACTTCTTCCGCCAGTTCTTCGGCGGCGATCTGGCCGCCCGGCAGGGCCGCCGGTCGCGCGGCCGCGCCGTCCGCGAGCGGGCGTCCGAGGCCACCGCGGCGATCGAGATCACGCTCGACGAAGCCTTCCGCGGCGTCCAGAAGCCGATTGCGGTGCAGGTGAACGGCGCGACCCGCCGGCTCGACGTGTCGATCCCGAAGGGTGTCCGCAGCGGCCAGCGCATCCGCCTCCCCGGGGCTCTGGACGGCGCTGATCTGTTCCTCTCCGTGCAGCTTGCGCCGGACCCCCGCTTCGAGCTGCGGGGGGACGACCTGATTGTCGAAGTACCGCTGACGCTGACCGAGGCGCTGCTCGGGGCCACGATCGAGGTGCCGACGATGGACGGCCGGGTCGAGCTGGCCATCCCGCCCGAGACACAGCAGGGGCAGCTGCTGCGCCTGCGCGGGCAGGGGATGAGCCGGCGGGACGGGTCGCGCGGCGACCAGCTGGTCCGCGTGAGAGTTGTCCTTCCCAGGAATCTGAGCGCGCGCGAGCGCGAGCTCGTGCAGGAGCTGGGCAGGCTCCGCCAGGAGCATCCGAGGGACTGACCATGGCGATGCGATTCGACCGGTTCACCGAGAAGGCACAGGAGGCGCTGCTGCGGGCGCAGGAGCTGGTGCAGAGCCGCGGCCACGCGCAACTGGACAGCGAGCACCTGCTGCTGGCGCTGGTGGAGCAGGAGGGCGGCGTCGTCCCGCGCGTGCTGGAACGCGCGGGGGCGACCGTCGCGGCCGTGCGCGGGAGGCTGGCGGCGGAGCTGGACCGCCTGCCCCGCGTGCAGGGAGCACCCCCCGCCGAAGGGCTGCGCGCCGGACCCAGGTTGCAGCGCGTGCTGCAGACGGCCCAGGCGGAGGCCGAGCGGCTGCGCGACCAGTACGTCAGCACGGAGCACCTGCTGCTGGGCGTGATCGACGCCGGCGGCGAGGCGGCGCAGGTCCTGGCCGACGCCCGCGTCACGCGCGACGCCATCTATGCCGCCCTCGCCGACGTGCGCGGGGGGCAGAGCGTCACCGACCCCAACCCGGAGAGCAAGTACGAGGCCCTCGAGCGCTACGGCCGCGACCTCACGCAGTTGGCGGCGCAGGGCAAGCTCGACCCCGTGATCGGGCGCGACGACGAGATCCGGCGGGTCATCCAGGTGCTCAGCCGCCGCACCAAGAACAACCCCGTCCTCATCGGCGATCCCGGCGTCGGCAAGACGGCGATTGTGGAGGGGCTGGCGCAGCGCATCGTGCGCGGGGACGTGCCCGAGGGGTTGAAGAACAAGCGGGTCGTGCAGCTGGACCTGGGGGCCCTCGTGGCCGGCACGAAGTACCGCGGCGAGTTCGAGGACCGGCTGAAGGCCGTGCTCAAGGAGATCACCGCGGCCGCCGGCGAGATCATCCTCTTCATCGACGAGCTGCACACCGTGGTGGGC
>DASUAK010000294.1:0-7007 GCA_035763845.1 bacterium
CAAGACCTTCGAGGAGTGGGACGTCGCGGTCCGGCGGGACGGCACCGCGATCGTCATCAGCACCGGCACGCTGTCGGGCGAGAACCTGCACGGCGTGCGCTTCGAGGGCGTGCGGTACATCGACCGCTTCGTGCTCCGCGACGGCCGGATCGTCGCCCAGCAGGTCTGGAACGACCTCGACACCTCGGGTGTGCTCGACCGGCGATAGGCTCGGTCCGACCGCTTGACATCGCCTGGTCCCCTCCGTACCCTAGGACTCACACGTTCCCAAAACTCGCATTTCACACAGTGAAATAGGCGGATATCGATGCCGCAGACCGAGCGGTCCGATCGTTATACCGTCCGGGTCCTCGACCGGGCGCTCGACGTGTTGGAGACGCTCCGCGATGCCGGCCGCCCGGTGACACTCCAGGAGCTGGCTTCCCGGCTCCGGCAGGCGAAGAGCTCGGTGTTCCGGCTGCTGGCCACCCTCGAACGCCGCGGGTACGTCGAGCGTGCGGACGGCGACCGCCGCTACCAGCTGGGTGCGGCCTGGCTCACCTATCGAGACGGGGGAGCCCGCGGGACACTGACGGAGGCCGCCGTGCCGCAGATGCGCGCTCTGGTGGAAGCCTTCGGCGAGACGGTCAACCTCGGTGTCCTCCGGGACGGTGAGATCCTGTACCTGGAGATCATGGAGAGCCCCCACTCCTTCCGGATGGCCGCCGCACCCGGCACGCGATCCCCTGTGCACTGCACGGCTCTGGGCAAAGCCATCGCCGCCTATCTCCCCGAGATCGCCGTGGCGGAGGTCGTCCGGGCGCGAGGCCTGCCCGCCCTTACGCCCCGGACCATCACCTCCCGCGCCGCCCTGCGGCGCGAGCTGGCGCGGACACGGGCGCGGGGGTATGCGGAGGACAACGCCGAGACCGAGCCGGAGGCGAGCTGCATCGGCGCCCCGATCCTCGGTCCGCACGGAGACGTGATCGGCGCGATCAGCCTGTCCGGGCCGACCAGCCGCATGCGGCCGATCAAGTCGGCCGCGGCGAGAACATTGATGGACGCCTGCCGGCACATCTCACGCGCCCTCGGTACGACGGCCGAGCGGCCGGCACAGCGAGGGAGGTGAGAGACGCGACCGGCAGTGGGATCCCCGCTAGCGCGTATCCCTGAGGAGGTGACGGAATGAAGGGAAGGCTGCTGGCATGTCTCGCCGTGCTCTTCCTGACGGTCAACACTATCCCGCCGCTCCCCGCCGTGCAGGCCGCACCCCAGGTGTCGCTCAACTTCATGGTCTGGACGTTCGCCATCGACACGATCAATGACAACATCAAGAAGTTCCAGCAGCGCCATCCGAACGTCAACGTCCGCCTCGTCGACTACAACTGGGGCCAGTACCCCGATACGATCATCGCCAACTTCGTCAGCGGCTCGAACGCCCCCGACGTCCTGTACAGCTCGGACCACTGGCTCCAGCAGTGGGCGGCGGCGGGATGGATCGTCCCGCTGGACGACTACTTCCCCCAGATCACACAGATGGCCAAGACCTTCTCCAAGTATGCCGTGGAAGGCATGAGCTACAACGGCAAGATCTACGGCCTGCCGTACTACGCCGACCCGATGGCGTTCTTCTACAACGACGCCATTCTCAAGAAGGCGGGGATCACCAAACCGCCGGCGACGTGGGAGGAGCTGCTGCAGCAGGCGCGGACGATCAAGCAGAAGGGCCTCGTGCAGTACCCGATCGGCTTCGGCTTCTCGCAGCAGGAACCGTTCTCGATCGAGGTGTTCATCTCGATGGTGTACTCGCGAGGCGGGAACCTGTTCGACAAGGACCAGAATCCCGTCTTCAACCGCCCGGGCAGCGCCCTGGTGCAAACGATCGCCTGGATCCGCGACGCCATGCGGGCAGGCGTGATGCATCCCGAGTCACTGCAGTGGGACGGCGTCCAGGCCGGTAACGCGATGCGGGCCGGCCAGCAGGTGTTCAGCATCAGCCGCGCCTCCGCCCTGGCCTCCTTCAACGATCCCAAGCAGGCCAAGGACGCCGGCCACTTCAAGATCGCGCTGATGCCGGGCTCCACCCACGAGACCGTGGGCTTCGTCCGGTTCTACGCCATGTCGAGCCAGGTGCCCAAGCGCGGCAAAGAAGCGCTGGAAGCGGCCTGGAACTTCCTCAACTACTTCGGCGGGCCCGGTGCCGACAACTCATATCCGGTCGTCCGCCGGTGGGCCCTCGACTTCGGGCTGGGCTTCGCGCAGGAGCCGCTCTTCAAGGACAAGGACATCCTCGCCAGCTTCGGCAAGTGGGTGGACGTCCCGCTCCTCCAGCGGATCGGCTCGCGCTACGCCAGGGTGAAGCAGGGCCTCACGCCCTGGTTCGCGCAGTGGGATGTCTTCGCCCGGGCCGAGCTGCAGCGCGCCTATCTCGGGCAGATCACGCCCGATCAGGCCGCGGCGAACCTCGCCGCGAAGTGGAACGAGCTGCGGCGCAAGTAGAGCGGGATGGGGGAGGTCTCGAAGTCGGTCTCGGCCTCCGCGCAGCGTCTGGGCCGGCTCTCCCGGCCCAGACGCGCCGTGTCCGCATACCCGTACCTGTCGATCCTCCCGGCCCTCCTCATCATCGCGCTCGTCTCGGTCTATCCGCTCTTCTTCGCCCTGGATCTCAGCCTGCACCGGAACGTCCTGACGGAGCCGCTCTCGCATCCCTACGTCGGCCTGCAGAACTTCGCCGAGACCTTCGGCAGCTACTACTTCCTGCGGGCGCTGGGACGCACGCTGCAGTTCACGGCGCTGATCATCGCGGGCACCATCTGCTACGGCGTCGCGGTCGGTCTCTACCTCAACCGCCCCGGACGGCTGCCGGGGATCGCGCGGGTCGCCATCCTCCTGCCGTGGGCGATTCCGACGGTCATGGCCGCGATCATCTGGCGGTGGATCTTCAACGGCACCTACGGCGCACTCAACGCGGTGCTGGCCGAAGCCGGCCTGATCAGCTCCTATGTCTCGTGGCTGGGGAGTCCGACGCTGGCCCCGCTGACTCTCGTCGTGACCCACATCTGGAAGTGGGGTCCCCTGGCGGCGATCATGTGCCTGGCCACGCTGCAGGTCATCCCGCGGGATCTGTATGAGGCGGCCACCATCGACGGGGGCGGCCGGTGGGCGGCGTTCCGGCACATCACCCTGCCCTTCCTCAGGCCGACGGTCCTCCTGCTCCTCATCCTCGAGACGATCGGCGGATTCGTCACATTCGATCTCATCTACGTGCTGACGGGCGGAGGGCCGGCCGATGCCACGACCATGCTGGCCTGGTTCGCCTACGCGGAGATCTTCCGGTTCCTCAACCTCGGCAAGGGCGCCGCGATGGCCTTCATCATCGCGGCGATCACGTTCGGCCTGGCGCTCATCTACGTACGGCTGCTCCGCTCGGAGGAGATGTACGCGGGATGAGGCCTCGTCTCGGGGGCCACGCCGTGAACGCGGCGGCGCTGGGCGCGGGCCTGGTGCTGCTGGTCTTCCTGCTGGGCCCCGTCCTGTGGATGGTCAGCTCCAGCCTGCAGCTGGACTGGGAGCTGTTCACCGTCCCCCCGCACTTCATCCCGGAGCAGCCGACGCTGGACAACTACCGGTACATCCTGACCCGTGTGGCTCCGCCGAGCTACACCGGGGAGACCATCGGCCGCCGCGCCAGCGGCGAGGCTCTCAGCCTGATCCCGGCGCTGCGGAACAGCTTCATCATCGCGGCGATCGTCATGGTGCTGAACCTGATCTTCAGCACCCTGGCCGCGTACACGTACGCCCGTCTGCGCTTCCGGGGCCGGGACCTGACCTACGGGTTCATCCTGACCAGCCGCCTCATCCCGGCCATCGCCGTGGCCATCCCGATCTTCGTCCTGATCGATCGCCTGAAGCTGCTGGACACGAAGCTGGCCCTGATCCTGGTCTACGCGGCGTTCACGCTGCCGTTCACGATGTGGTTCCTGATGAAGTACTTCGGCTTCTTCCCGCCGGAGATCGAGGAGGCGGCGATGATCGACGGCTGCACCCGCTTCGGCGCCCTGTTCCGGATCGTCGTGCCGATCGCCGCGCCAGGGCTGGCCGCGGCCGCCGCCTTCGCCTTCATGGGTTCGTACAGCGAGTTCCTGTTCGGCCTGTTCCTCACGCGGACGATGGCCTCGAAGACGGCGCCGGTCGTGCTCGTGGCCACGGCGATCAACCACGACGTCAGCTTCGCCCTCTCGTTTGCGGCGCTCGTGCTGTCGATCATCCCCCCCGTGCTGTTCGCCCTCGTCTTCCGCTCCTACATCACGCGCGGCTTTGCGGGGGTGCTGGCGCGATGAAGCTGGCCATGCAGATCGACGGGCGGTGGGTGGATTCGGCCTCGGGCCGCACGATGAGCGTGCTCAGCCCGGTGACCGGGGAGGAAGTCGCCGCGGTGCCCCAGGGCGACCGCGGGGACGTCGACCGCGCGGTGGCGGCCGCCCGGCGGGCGCAGCCGGGCTTCGCCCGCACGACCGCCTTCGAGCGCTCCCGGCTTTGCCACGCCATCGCGGACGCCATCCTCCGGCGGCGGGAGGCGCTGGCCGAACATCTGACCCTGGAGCAGGGCAAGCCCTACCGCGGCGAGGCCCTCGGCGAGGTCGACACCACGGCCGAAATGTTCCGCACCGCGGCCGAAGACATCACCCGGCTGGACAGCGCCGTCATCCCGAGCCGGGATGCGGCCAAACGCATCCTCACCATTCGGCAGCCCCGAGGCGTGTACGGCGTGATCACGCCCTGGAACTTCCCCCTCGCCATCCCGGCCGAGTACCTCTCTGCGGGGCTGGCCGCGGGCAACGCCATCGTCTGGATCCCGGCCCCGTCCACGGCGGGCTGCGCCGTCCGGCTGACGGAGTGCCTGGTCGACGCCGGCATCCCGCCCGGCGTCGTCAATCTGGTGACGGGCGACGGGGCGGAGGTGGGGGACGCGGTGGCAGGACACCCGGGCATCGACGCGATCGGGTTCACCGGGAGCTCGGCCACGGGCCTGCTCGTGAGTCGGCGGGCCGCCGGCAAGCCGCAGCTGCTGGAGCTGGGCGGCAACAGCCCGACGATCGTCCTGGCCGACGCCGATGTGGCGGAGGCCGCCCGCCGCGCGGGCCGCGGCGCCTTCCGCAACGCGGGACAGATCTGCGATTCGACGGAACGTATCCTCGTGGACCGCCGCGTGCATGCGTCCTTCCTCGACGTCCTTCTGGCGGTGGCCCGCGAGTTCCGCCTCGGCGATCCCCGGCAGCCGGACACCACCCTGGGACCGCTGAACAATGAGCGTCCGGCGCATCTCATGGACCGCCACCTGGAGGATGCCCGGACGAAGGGCGCCCGGATCCTGACCGGCGGCCACCGCGAGGACGGCTTCCCGACGCCCCTGTACTATCCGGCCACCGTGGTGGACGGCGTCCGGCCCGACATGCTGCTCAACCTCGAGGAGACGTTCGGCCCGGTCGCCCCCGTATTGTCCTTCGACGACGAAGACTCGGCCGTCGCGATCGCCAACAGCGCGCCGTCCGGCCTCGTCGCCGCGCTGTTCACACGGGACCTGGGGCGCGCCTTCCGCATCGCGGAGCGCCTGCAGGCCGGCATCGTCAACATCAACGAGTCCACCGCCTACTGGCAGCCGCATACCCCCTTCGGAGGCTACAGCGGCAAGACCAGCGGCGTAGGGCGCCTCGGCGGCCGCTACACCCTGCAGGAGATGAGTCAGATCAAGACGCTCGTCATCGACGTGGGAGCGGAGCCATGACGATCAGGTCGGCGCTCGCCCTGGAGCACGTGACCACGGTGGAGGCGGCCGCGTGCTGGACCGAGGTCCAGGCCGGGATCGTTGCGGTCGGGTCTCTCGAGCAGCACGGACCCAACCTCGGCATGGGCGTCGATACCGCGATCGCCGCGGCGCTCGCTCGCGAGCTCGCCCACCGCTTCGCGCCCAGGCTTGCCCTGCTCCCGGCCGTCCCGTACGGCATCTCCTACCATCACATGGCGTTCACCGGCAGCCTCACGCTGCGCGCGGAGACGCTGGACGCCATCCTCACGGACCTGGTGACGAGCCTGGGACAGCACGGAGTCCGGACGTTGATCGTGGTGAACGGCCATGGCGGCAATACGGCGCCCCTCGTCACCACCTTCGGCCGCCTCCGGGCTGAGGGATTCCGTGTCGCGGCTCTCTCCTGGTTCGGCCTCGGCGGGGACGTCGCCGCGCAGATCGCCCGCTCCCCGCTCTATGGACATGCCTGCGAGGTGGAAACCTCGGTCGCCCTGGCGCTCACGCCGGATCTCGTGCGCGCGGACCGGCTCACACCCGGGGCGGTGAAGCCTCTTCCCTTCCGCCACGCGGACATCCGGGGACCCGCCCGCGTGGAGGCCGTGTACCGCTTCGAGGAGTTGACGGAGAACGGGGCGCTGGGTGATGCGCGGCTGGCGACGGAAGCCGACGGTCGCCGGCTGGTGGACGCCACCCTTGAACGGGCGGCGGCATTCATCGATGACTTTCTGGGAGCGGACCGGTGAGGGGGGACGCGCGGATGGAGGACGCAGCGATGGAGGCGCGTCTGCGAATGGGACGGCAGCTGTGGGAGCGAGCCGGGCGGGTCCTGCCGGGAGGGGTCAGCAGCAACATCAAGATGGAGGAACGGCCCCACCCGATGTTCTTCGCCCGGGCCGCCGGGAGCCGGCTGTATGACGCGGACGGCAACAGCTACATCGACTACACCTGTGGGTACGGCCCCGTCGTCCTCGGCCACGCCGATTCCAGGGTGGTCGAAGCGGTACGCCAGGCGGCGGCGCACGGCTTCATCTATGGCGGACAGCATGAGGGGGAAGTGCTCCTCGCCGAGCGTCTCGCCCAGCTCATCCCCTGTGTGGAGATGGTGCGGTACTCGAGCACGGGATCGGAAGCGGTGGCCGCCGCCCTCCGCCTGGCCCGTGCGTTCACAGGCCGCACGACCGTGGTCCGCTTCGCGGGGCATTACCACGGCTGGTTCGACGAG
>DASUAK010000295.1:0-13995 GCA_035763845.1 bacterium
GTCGATCGCCAGGGGGATCAGCTCCAGATCGGGCCTGCCCCCCGCGCGGAGGGAGGCTTTGACAAGGAAGCCCTCCGGGCGGATCCCCGTCATCAGGGCCGCGATCTCCGGCGGATAGGCCGACCGGTCGTACTGCGAGAAACACTCGCCCAGGCTGTAGAAGATGAAGCCGTCGCGGTAGCGCTCGATCTGCTGGATGGTGTGCGCGTGGCACCCCACGACCAGATCGGCCCCCGCCTCGACGAGGGCCCGGCCGAGCGGCTGCTGGTACTCGGCGCGGGCCTGCTGCATCCCGACCCCCCAGTGCACGTACACCACAACGTGCGTGGCCCGCTCGCGGGCGGACGCGACAGCCTCGCAGAAGCGGGCCAGATCGCCGGCCCGGACGGAGGTCCGGACATCGGGGGGATGACCCGGCTGCTCCATGTGGATCGCGGGGTCGATCTCGTAGCGGGTGTCGACGCGCACCGGGGCGATCCCCGGGCGCTGGGCCGTCGCGGCGCACCCGGCCGGCAGCAGCGCGGAGACGGCCAGCACGGCCGCCCGCACGCTCCCCTCCTCGACGTACGCGGGCGCCAGGGCCTCGGCGAGGTCCTCGCCGGCGCCGAGCGGCGTGATGCCGGCCTCACGGAGATGACCGATCGTCTCGAGGAGCCCCGCCGGGCCGTAGTCGCAGGCGTGGTTGTTGGCCAGGACGAGGGTGCGGAAGCCCCCGGCCGCGAGGTCGGCGGCGAGCGAGGGCGCCGCCCGGTGCGTGACAAGCTTCTCGACCGGCGCTCCGCCGCCGCACAGGGGAATCTCCAGGTTGGCGATCGCGCCCGCCGCCTCGCGCAGCCCATCGAACACCCGGCGGGCGCCGGGCTTGGCGCGCGCGGCGGCGAGGGGCCGCGTCACGACCACGTCGCCCCCCATCGCGAGCACGAGACTCATGCCGCCACCTTCTTTCCTCCCTGCAGCACCAGCGTCGGGCGCGAGAGCGCCTCGATGTCCCGCAGGGGATCACCGTCCACGGCCAGGATGTCTGCGGACTTTCCCGCTTCGAGGGTTCCCACCTGCTCGCCGATGCGGCAGGCCTGGGCGGCCCAGGCCGTGCCCGCGCGGATGGCGTCCATCGGCTCGACGCCGAAGCGGACCAGCGTCGCCATCTCGAACCACATCAGGCCGTGCATGCTGTCCGTACCGACGGCGTAGCGGACGCCGGAGGCGAGGATCTTGCGGAACCGGACCGCCTCCTGCTCGCGCAGCGCCACCACCTTCTCCCAGATCGCCGGGTTGCCGCGGTCCGTGCGCTCGATGCCGTCGGGATGGTAGAGGATGGCGAAGGTGCCGATGAGGTAACGGCCCAGGTCCTTCAGCAGCTCGACGTCGTCGTCGGAGAGCAGGGCGCCGTGCTCGATCGTGTCCACGCCCTCCTCGAGGGCGACCCGGATCCCCGGCCCGCCGTGGGCGTGCGCCGCCACGCCGCGGCCGGCCCGGTGCGCCTCCTCGCAGGCGGCCCCGATCTCCTCGCGCGTGTAGGTGTACGCTTCCAGCGCCGCGCCCACGCTGCTCACGCCGCCGGTGATGAAGAGCTTGATCCACTCGCAGCCCGCGGCCACGTTCTGCCGGACCCGCTGGCGGACACTCTCGACCCCGTCGGTCGTGGTCAGGGCTCGGCCGTGGCCGTGCGAGGCCGTCAGGTGGATCCCCGAGCACAGCAGGCGGGGTCCCGGCACGAGCCCGGCCTGAATGGCGCGGCGCAGCTCGACGTCGAGGTGATGCTCCTCGCCCATGATGCGCGCCGTCGTCGTTCCCGTCTGCAGCTCCCGCCGCATGTTGCCGACCGCGCGGAGCGCGCTGGGGAGCGGGCCCTGCCGCATCTGCCCGGTCTGGTCGCCCAGACCGGGGATGATCGAGCAGTGCGTGTGCGCGTTGACGAACCCGGGCAGGACGGTGCCGCCGGCTTCGATCATCGAGACGCCGGACGGAAGGCGCAGCTTCGAGGCCCGGGCCACCTCCCGGATGCGGGAGCCTTCGACGAGGACCACCCCGTCCGGGATGGGATCGGCTCCCGTGGCGTCGAGGACCTGCTCGCCGTGCACGGCGATCAACGTTTCCATCGTTCCATCACCCCTCTACGACTGTCCCGACCGCGCGGAGGGCCTGCGCCTCCTGCAGCACCTCGAGCGTGTCCGCGGCCGCCGCGACGAGGGCGCAGGCGTTGGCCAGCACGCCCGAGGCCGCCAGGTAGGAGCCGGCGGCCTGGTGGTACGGACTCGCTTCGAACGAGGCATACGGGTTCGGCGAAGGCGGCGGCTCGAACGCCCACCCGTCCAGGGCGCGCTCGAGCATCTCCCGGCAGCGGGCGAGTGTCTGGAGGAGGCCCTCGAACCCGAAATCGCGCGCCCGCGGGGCGCGATAGGCGAGCATCGCCCCCACCGCCCTGAGGGCCCGGGCCGCTTCCGGTCCCTCCACCCGGGCCGCGGCGGCGTCGAGACGGCGGAGCTGCTCCCCGAGCGTTCTGAGCATCCGGGGGTACTCGGCCAATGTCTCCTCCCAGATCCGGGTGGCCGGGAGGCCGAACGTCGACATCGCTGCGGGCTCCTCGAGCCAGGAAGGAACCGCGGTGATCGGCCGCCAGAGGAGATCCTGCGCCAGCGAAGCGATGCGGTCGGAAGCCGCGAGCGAGGCGGCCGACGTCTCGCGCAGATCGGGGGGAGCGGCCTGCGGCGCCCGGATCGTCCGCCGGGGCCGCGCCGAGGAGTGCCAGAGCACGGCGTTGGCAAGCATCATCGCGGCGACGCCCACCTCATCCATGATGCGGTTCGTCCCGAACTCCGGATGGCTGCCGAAGAGCACGACGCGGCCTTCGTCGAGGTTGCCGGCCACGACCGTGCGCACGCCGGCGGCGAGGGCCCGCGCGATCAGGGTCCCGGGCGGCAGGTGGGCGGGCCGACGGGACCAGCTCAGGAAGTACTCCGAGGGCGTAAAGGCCCCACCCACGCCGGACACGGCGGCCAGACCCTCGGCATCGCCGGCGCCCTCGACGGCGCCCGGGGCGGCCTCGAACAGCGGACCGTTGTAGTGGACGATCTCGAACGTCGGGGGCAGGTGGAACATGACCGGGTGCTCGGGCCGGATGACGGTGGCCGCGAGCACGCCCACACCGGGTGAGGCCAGACCGATCCACTCCGTGTCCGCTCTGTTCCAGACGCGCGCGTTGATCAACTGCATGCAGCGCTGCGCGGGGCACGCCGCGACGAAGCTCGGCGCGACGATCGCGGCATCGAACGCGCCGGCGCACGAGCCGACGTACATCCCGCCCGACCGCACCCAGCGGTCGATCGCCCGGCAGCCCTCCTCGCCGAGCGGATCCAGCTGCCCTTTCATCGCCAGCAGCCCGCCGCCCGGCATCATGAAGACGTCCACGTCCTCGAGCCCGCCGGCCCGGATCTCTTCGGGCTGGATGAACTCGACGAGGAAGCCCAGCGCGGCGAGGATGCGCGCGTAATTGTACGGCGCGCCGCCGCCCCCGTAGATCGCCACGCGGGGCACGCGCAGCGGGAGGAGGGAGCCTTCGACCGGAGGAGCGTCCCCGGCGAGGACCGCGAACGTGCCTCGCGGGTAGGTGCGGCCCCCGCCGGCGACGGGCTCCACCGCCCAGGCCACGTCGAAGCCGGCATGGAGCAGGACGTTCGCGTAGCGGTAGGCCGCCATCCACCCGCCGGGGGTCACCTCGATGAGATGGGCGCGCGTCATCGTGCCCCGCTTCCCGCGGCGACCGCCGGCCGCGCCCCCGGATCCAGCAGGAAGCACGTCGCGTTGTGGCCGGGCGCCACGTCGTACCGCGGAGGCGTCTCCGACCGGCAGTGCGGCATGGCCTGCGGGCAGCGCGGGTGGAAGTGACAGCCCGCCGGAGGATCCAGCGGGCTCGGCAGCTCGCCGGCAAGCGGCTGGAGCTCCGCCCGCCGGCGGGGATCGGGGTCGGGGATCGACGCCAGCAGGGCCTGCGTGTACGGATGGCGCGGATTGTGGAAGAGCGCTTCCGTCGGCGCCGTTTCCACGATCCGTCCGAGATACATCACCGCGACCCGGTCGCTGATGTGCCTCACCACGCCCAGGTCGTGCGAGATGAAGATGAACGACAGCCCGTACTCCCGCTGCAGCCCGGCCAGCAGGTTGAGGATCTGCGCCTGCACCGAGAGATCGAGGGCGGAGACCGGCTCGTCGGCGACGATGAGCTCGGGCTCCAGGGCCAGCGCCGCCGCGATGCCCACGCGCTGGCGCTGACCGCCGGAGAGTTCGTGCGGGTAGGAGTCCGCCAGCCGGAGGGGCAGGCCCACGCGGTCGAGGAGATGCCTGACCCGCCGCGCGCGCTGGTCCGGCGCCCCCTCCCCGTAGATGTCGAGCGGCTCGCGCAGGATCCGGCCCACGGTCATCCGGGGATTGAGCGAGGCGTAGGGGTCCTGGAAGATGATCTGGATGCGGCGGCGGAGCTCACGGATCCGCGCGCCGCGCAGGCGGGTGATCTCCTCGCCGCGGAAGCGGATGCTCCCCCCGGTCGGATCGAGGAGCCGGACCAGGCACCGCCCGAGCGTGGACTTGCCGCACCCGGACTCGCCCACCAGGGCCAGCGTCTCGCCTCGCCGCAGCGTGAAGGAGACGCCGTCCACCGCGCGCACGACGTGCCGGCCCCCGCCCCCGAGCAGCCCGCCGGAGAGAGGGAAGTGCTTCGTCAGATCCTGCACGCTCAGCAGCGTCTCTTCAGGCATGGCGATGGAGGAGGCACGAGGCGCTGTGACCCGGCGCGATCGGGAACGGTGGCGGGTGGACCTCGGCGCAGTCCGCGAAGGCGCGGCCGCAGCGCGGATGGAAGCGGCAGCCGCCCGGGTAGGCGAACGGATTGGGGACGGCGCCCTCGATCGCGGGCAGGTCCCCGCGTCCCCGGGCGCGCGCGGGGAGGAAGCCCAGCAGCGCCTGCGTGTAGGGATGGGCCGGCTGTGTGAAGATCGCCTCGATCTCGCCGGTCTCGACGATCTCCCCCGCGTACATCACCGCGACGCGGTGGCACAGCTGGGCGACGACCCCGAGATCGTGCGTGATGAGGAGGATCCCCGTCTGACGCCGCTCGGTGTTGAGGGCGCGCAGCAGGCGGAGGATCTGCGCCTGGATGGTGACGTCCAGCGCCGTGGTGGGCTCGTCGGCGATCAGGACCTGGGGATCGCAGGCCAGCGTGATGGCGATGACGATGCGCTGGCGCATACCGCCGCTGAACTCGTGCGGGTACGACCGCAGCCGCGCCTCCGCCGACGGGATGCCGACCAGCCGCAGCAGCCGTACGGCCTCCGCCGTCGCCTCGGCGCGGCCCATCCCGCGGTGCTCTTCCAGCACCTCCGCGATCTGGTCGCCGACCGGGAAGGCCGGGTCGAGCGATGTCATCGGATCCTGGAAGACCATCGCGATGCGGCTGCCCCGGATCCGGCGCATCTCCTCGTCCGTCTTGCGCAGGAGGTCCTCCCCGTCGAGCCACACCTCGCCCGCGGCGATGCGCGCGTTGGGCGGCAGGAGCCGCAGCAGCGAGAAGCCTGTCGTCGACTTCCCGCACCCCGACTCGCCGACCAGGCCGAGGATCTCGCCCGCGGCCAGGTCGAAGGAGACGCCGTCGACGACCCGGGCGCGCCGGCCGTCGGTGGCGAACTCCGTCGTGAGGTCCCGCACGCTGAGGAGGCTCATGCGCCTCCCTTCGGATCAAGCACGTCGCGCAGCCCGTCCGCGAGGAGATTGAAGCTCAGCACGGCCAGCATGATGGCCAGCCCCGGGAAGACCACCACCCACGGGGCGTCGCGCATGATGTCCCGCCCGTCGGCGAGCATCAGCCCCAGCGATGGATGGGGGGGCTGGGTGCCGAGGCCGAGGAAGGACAGCGCGGCCTCGATCAGGATGGCGATCCCCATCAGGATGGAGCCCTGGATGAGGACGGGGTCGATGGCATTGGGCAGGACGTGGCGCAGGGCCAGCCGCAGATCGGAGGCGCCGCGGGCGCGGGCGCCTTCCACGAACGGCTCGGCCCGGACGGCCAGGGCGGAGGCCCGCATCGTCCGGATGATGATGGGCACGTAGACGATGGCGATCACCGCGATGAGCACGGCGGTGCTCGTCCCCATCACGCCGACCAGCGCGATGGTGAGGAGGATCGCCGGGAAAGCGATGAGGGCGTCCATCGGCCGCATGATGATGTGGTCCAGGACGCCGCCGACGTAGCCGGCGGCCAGCCCAAGCGGCACGCCCGCGGCCACGGCGAGGGCCGCCGACCCGGTCCCCACGAGCAGTGAGGTACGGTACCCGTACAGCACCCGGCTGAAGATGTCCCGGCCGAAGTTGTCCGTCCCGAAGAAGTGCGCGCGGCTCGGCCCGCGGAACGGAGCCTGGAAGTCCATCGCCGTGGGGTCGGCCGGCGCGAGAGCCGGGGCGAAGAGCGCGGCGGCGGCGAGCAGGCCGGCCAGGAGCGCGCCCGCCGACGCGTTGCGGCTGCGGGCCAGCGAGAAGCGGCGCCGCCGGGGCGCGAACGCCAGGGACTCCTGCGCGGTGGCCATCACTGCGCCCGGATCCTCGGATTGAGGAGCGCGTACGCCACGTCGGTGGCCAGGTTCACGGCGACGAACATCAGGCCGATGACCAGCGCCGTGGCCTGCACGACCGGGTAGTTGCGCTCCAGCGTGGCGTTGACTGTAAGGCTGCCGAGTCCGGGCAGGTCGAAGACCTGCTCCACGATCACCGCCCCGCCCAGCAGATATCCGGACTGCAGCCCGATCACCGTGATGATGGGGATGGAGGCGTTGCGCAGCGCGTGCTTGTAGACGACGAGGCGCTCCCGCACGCCCTTCGCCCGCGCGAACCGGATGAACTCCCGGGAGAGCACCTCCGTCATGCTGGCCCGGGTCATCCGCACGACCACCGCGGCGAGCCCCGCGGCCAGGGTCACGGCCGGCAGGATGAGCGAGCGGAGATTGCCCAGGAGATCCTCGGCCGCCGGCCGGAAGCCCGAGGACGGCAGCGCGCCGAGCTCGAGGGCGACGAACAGGATCAGCATGATCGCCAGCCAGAAGTCGGGGATGGAGATCCCGACGAGCCCGAGCAGGGTGGCCGTGCGATCGGCGGGACCGCCCCGGCGGACCGCGGCGGCCACCCCCAGCGGGATCGCTACGACGACCGACAGCAGCATCGCCAGCGCCGCGAGCTCGAGCGTCACGGGCAGCCGCTGCCGGAGCAGGACCGTCACCGGCACGTGGCTGCGGTAGTCCTGGCCCATGTTGCCGGTGAGGAAGTGCGTGAGCCACTGCGCGTACTGCCGATGGAGCGGCAGGTCCAACCCCAGGTCCCGGTGGATGGCGGCCAGCCCTTCCGGCGTGGCGCGCAGCCCCAGGATCACCTGGGCCGGATCGCCGGGCACCAGCCGGATGAGCAGAAACACCACCACCGACATCCCGAAGAGCACCGGGACCGTCAGCAGCAGCCGCCGGACCAGGAAGCGGGCCAGACCCATCGCTAGACGATCCAGGCGTCTTCCATGCGCAGCTCCAGGCTGGGCAGCGTGGCCACGCCTGAGACCCTCGGACTCGTCCAGTACGTGCGGATGAAGTTCACCTGGAACACGACCGGCGCGCCCAGGGCGGTGAGCCGCACGACCTCCCCGTACGCCTTCTTGCGCTCCACGGGATCGACCGTGAACCGGAACTTCTCGAGCGCCCGGTCCAGCTCCGGATCGCCGTACCCGGCGAAGTTCCAGGCCGACTTGGAGTGGCCGAGCGGGAAGTAGCAGTGCTCCGGATCGAGCGTGGCGCTCCAGTACGTGCTCGTGAAGTCGTACCGCTTGGTGGCCAGCTCCTCGAACCACCGCGCCGACTCGAACGAGCGCACCTCGATGTCGATGCCGACCGGCTTGAGCATCTGCTGGACCAGCTGGCCGACCTGCACCTGCGTCGGCACCTGCGGCTGCGCGGCGAAGACGGCCTTGAGGCCGCGCGGGAATCCGGCTTTGGCCAGCAGCTCCTTCGCCTTGGCCACGTTGGGCGTCCCCTCGAACGGGTTGAACCCGGAGTAGAGCGGGTTCGTCGGGGCCAACGCCTCGGCCGAGGGCATCGCCTGACCGTGCCAGACCAGATCGGCGATGGCCTTGCGGTTGAGCGCCCAGGACAAGGCCTGCCGGACCTCCCGCTTGTCGAAGGGCGGCTTCGTGCAGTTGATCAGGAACAGATCGGGGAAGAACGCGCCCTCGGGGTTGGCCTTGATCTGGGCGGACTGCTTCAGGTCCTTCACCATCTGGAGGGGAACCTGCTCGATCCAGTTCAGCTCGCCCTTCTGCAGCCCGGTCAGCCGGACCGTGTCGTTGGCGATGGCCTTGAAGATGACCCGGTCGACATAGGGGCGCCCCGGTTTGAAGTAGCGGTCCCAGCGCTCGAGCGTGATGTGGTCGTCCTTGACCCACTCCACGAACTTGAAGGGGCCGGTGCCCACGGGCTTGAGCTTGGTATCGGCCGACTCGATGGCCTTCTTGTTCACGACCTCGAGCACAGCGGCGAGCGACGGGATCAGCCCGCCCCAGTTGGCCTTGGTGATGATGCGGACGCGTGTCGGGTTGACCACCTCCACGCCCTCGGTGGGCGCCAGGAAGACCGCGTTCGCGGCCCCGAGCTTCTTGTCGAAGAGCCGGTCGAACGTGTACTTCACGTCCGCGGCCGTGAACTTCTCGCCGTTGTGGAACCAGGCGTTGTCGACGAGGTCGAACTCCCAGGTCGTGGGGTTGACCTGGCGCCAGCTCCTGGCCAGTCCGGGGACGAACCTGTAGTTCCGGTCGACGTAGACCAGCTTGCTGAAGACGTTCTGGTAGACCTGCATGGACGAGTACAGCTCGGCGAAGGCCGGATCCATGTTGACCGGCTTGTCGATCGTCGCCGCGGTGATGGTGCCCCCGCGCTTCGGCGCGGCCGCGGCCAGCACGGGCCGGACCCCGGGCGTCTCGACCCCCACCGAGCGGAGCAGCGAGGGCACCGCCCCCGACAGCGCCGTCAGGCCGCCCAGCACGCTCAACCCGGCCAGCAGCTCGCGGCGCGTGATCACGCCCCGTCTGAACTTACCGACCAGATCGGCGACCTGCTCTTCCTGCAATCGCCCCATCCCCTCACCTCCCTGTGTTGTCCTGCGCTGACCGTCCGACCCTAGCGTGTCCCCTGGATGTCCCGGGCGGCGCTGCGGAGCGTCCACACCACGCGGTTCTGGCCCCGGAGCAGATGCGTCTGGAGGAAGCCGCGCGTCACCGGATCCGCCGAGGCCAGCGCCCGGGCGGGGGCGAGATCCGGCAGCGGCGGCACCGGGGTCGCCGGGTCGTGCCGGAACCGCTCCGCGCGGGCGTAGTGCAGCCGGACGAGCTTCCCGGAGACCGCCCGCAGTATCGCGTTGGCGGCCCGCACGTCCGGATCGCGCACGGGCCGCGAGGCGAGCTCCGCGCACCGCCTGGAGAACCCTTCGAGCGCCTCCTCCAGTCGTCCGAGGGCTTCGCCCGAAGGACCGAAGTTGAAGTAGGTCCCGGCTGCCTCCTGGTAGGCGTCCAGCCCCTCGCGCATGTCACGCGCCAGGGCGCGCAGATCGAAGGGATGGACCGGCGCATTGAGGGCCCGCGCCACCGTCACCGCGTAGGCGCGCAGATCGCGGGCGAGATTGTCCTCGTCGAAGATCTCAAGGGTGTCGCCCTCGGTGTGCCAGGCGATGTTCGCACCGCAGCCGCCCACGGGGTAGTAGCCCTTCTCGGCGAGCAGCCCCTTGGGCATCGTGCTGAACAGCATGTAGAAGCCGGTGAGGCCGAGGTTGTTGAACGACCAGTCGCCGGCGCGGTGCGGCCGCTCCCCGAACGACGCCTTCCCGGTGGCGTCCTTGATCGCCGCCTGACAGAAGGCTTCGGCCTGCGGCATCCAGGAGATGTCCTCGTACTCCGTCGCCCAGCGGCAGCCCGGGGAATCGATGTCCATCTGGCCCAGGCACCGCTCGGCCAGCTCGAGGGCGAAGGTGTCGGCGTACCAGGTGGAGCCGGCGTAGCGGCCGGTGGAGTGTCCGGACCACCAGGCCACGCGCAGCGACCGGCGCAATCTCGCACGGTGCGTCCAGAAGACGCGGGCCAGCTCGAGCAGCGCGGCGTCGCCGGTGGCGTTGTCGCCGATCCCCGCGTGCCAGGAGTCGAGATGGCCGTGGGCGAGGAGGAACACCTCGGGCTCCTCCGTCCCCGGGATCTCGGCGACGACGACCGGGCAGCGCATCCACCCCTCGCGCAGCTGCGTGTGCAGGGCCACCTCGAGTGCCCCGCGCCGGGCCAGCGCGGCGAGCGCGTCCCCGTCGGGGCGGTTCACGCTGACGACGGGGAGGGCCGGCTTGCGCGGGAGGCCGTCCAGGTCGGGGGCGCCCCAGATGGTCGTGCAGATCATCTCGTGGATCGCCTCGCCCGGATGGATGAAGACGATCCCCGCCGCCCCGCGCTGCTGGATGGTGAGGACCTTCTGCGGAGAGGGGAACCCCTCGGTCAGGACGATGCGTCCCCGGAGGTCTTCGCCCCCGTCGCGCAGCGGCGCGTCGAAGGTGTCCGCGGCCGTGCCGTGCCCGGATTCAACGTAGACGGCGCGTCCCCGCAGGGGGCCGCCGTCCGTGGCTGCTGAGAACGAAGGCGTCTTCGCCCGAAACGTACGGTGTTCCGGTTCGATCACCTCGAGGGAGGCACGCTCCGGCACGCTCAGGTACAGCAGCGGATCGTGGATCTTGTGGGGAACGCCCCAGGCCGTCAGGCGCGCGGCGATCTCACGCGCGGCGGTCCACTCGGCCGCGGTGCCCGACTCCCGGACGAGATCGGCGAAGCGGTGGATGAGCTCCTTCGGCGCGTCGAGCGACAGCGCCTCGAGCAGCGCCGTTTCGTGCGGATCGCGATAGGTGACGGTCACGGTCGGACGCCTCCTTGGCCGCGCGGGCGCGACCCGCGGGTATCCAGTCGTAGCTCTGCTTGGGGATCTCCAGGACCAGCGACGTCTCCGTCCGGTTCAGCCCGGGCACGCGGGCCAGGTCCGCGACGAGGAAGCGCAGCAGATCCTGCGTGCTCGGCAGCACGACCTCGATGATGTAGTCGAACGTGCCGGTCGTGACGCCGATGTAGCGCACCGGCTCCAGCGAGCGGAGGCGCTTCAGGGCCTCGGTCATGCGCTGCCGGGCGACGTTCAGGCCGATGATCGCCACGACGTCCATGCCGACCTTGAACGGGTTGGCCACGGCCACGATGCGCACGTAGCCGTCCGCCTGCAGCCGGGCCACGCGTTTGCGGATGGTGCCCTCCGCCACGCCCAGCTGCTCGGCGAGCGCGCTGTACGGCGTGCGGCCGTCCCGCTGCAGGGCTCGGATGATCTGGACGTCGAGGGGATCGAGCCCGCCGTGGTTCCGCATCAGTGCGCCTCCCCGTAGAGGTGACAGGCCACCCGCACGCCCTCGACCTGCTGGAGCGCGGGGCGTACGTGCCGGCAGACGTCCATGACCTTGGGACAGCGGTCGGCGAACGGACAGCCCGGCGGCATCGCCAGGGGGGTAGGAACGGTGTCCGAGATCTCCACCGCCGCCACGGCGTGCGACGGATCGGGATCCGGGACCGCGGCGACGAGGGCCTGGGTGTAGGGATGCTTCGGAGCCTCGATGACCTCGGCGGTGGGCCCGATCTCGCAGATCGTCCCGAGGTACATCACCGCCGTGGTCGTGCACATGTAGCGGATCAGGGCCAGGTCGTGCGAGATGTACAGCGTGGTCAGGCCGCGCCGGGTGGTGAGATCGCGCATCAGGTTCAGGACGCCGGCGCGCACCGAGACGTCCAGCATCGAGACCGGCTCGTCGGCGACGAGCATCACCGGCTCGACCAGCAGCGCCCGGGCGATCACGACGCGCTGCAGCTGGCCGCCGCTGAGGTGGTGCGGGTACTTCATGAAGAATGCCTCGGGCGGGTCGAGGTGGACCTGCCGCAGCGCCTCCGCGGCGCGCTCGATGCGCTCGGCGGGGGACCCGCCGAGCCCGTGGATGATCAGCGGCTCGAGCATCGAGCGCAGGATGGTGAAGCGCGGGTTGAGGGCCTCGTACGGATTCTGGAAGATGAACTGCGCCTGCCGGCGGTAGGCCAGCAGGTCGTCCCCCTCCAGCGTGTTCACGTCCCGCCCCGCGAACCGGATCGTTCCCGCGGTGGGCTGGAGCAGCTTCAGGATGAGCCGGGCCGTGGTGGTCTTGCCGCAGCCGCTCTCCCCGGCAAGGCCCAGGCTGACGCCGGCGTCCAGCGAGAACGTGACGCCGTTCACGGCGTGCACGAACCGGCGGGCGCCGACGAAGGAGCCGATCAGCCCGCCGTGGAGCGGGTAGTGCTTCTCGAGGCGTTCGACCTCCAGCAGCGCCATCACACGGCCTCCGTGGGCGCGGTGGGGACCTCGTCCTTCACCATGCGCGCGAAGGCCGAGGCGGCCTGCGCGCGCAGCGCGGGGGCTTCCGCCGCGCGGTGGCAGGCGGCGCCCAGCCCGCCCGCGGCCACGAAGGGCGGGTCCTCTTCCCAGCAGCGCGGCACGGCGAACGGACAGCGGGCGGCGAAGGCGCAGCCCTGCGGGGGCTGGGCCAGGTCCGGCGGGTACCCCTCGATCGGGACGAGGTGGTCCTGGCGCGCGCGCAGGCTCGGGAAGGCGTTGCGCAGTCCCATCGTGTAGGGATGATTTGGGCGGGCGAACACCTCCGCGACCGGCCCGGCTTCCACGATGCGCCCGGCGTACATCACCGCCACGTCGTCGCAGAGGTGCGCCACGATGGAGATGTCGTGCGTGATGAGCAGCAGGCTGAGCCCGAGGGCCGCCCGCAGGTCGCGCAGCGTGCGCAGCACCTGGTGCTGGACGATGACGTCCAGGGCGGTGACCGGCTCGTCCGCGATGACCAGCTGGGGCCGCAGGGCCAGGGCGAGGGCGATCACGGCGCGCTGCTTCATCCCCCCGGACAACTCGTGCGGGAACAGCCGCAAGCGGGCGGGCTCCAGGCCGACCAGGCGGAACAGCTCCGCGGCGCGGCCCAGGGCCGTGGCCCGCGCCATGCCGCCGCGGAGGACCATCGTCTCCACCATCTGATCGCCGACGCGCTGCACGGGGTCGAGGCTGTCCATCGCCGCCTGGGGCACCATGGCGATGCGCCGCCAGCGGTAGTCGTTGAAGCGATCCGGCGCGAGATGCAGCAGATCGGCGCCGTCGAACCGGACGGCGCCCCCGGTGATGCGGGCGTTCCGCGGCAGAACGCCGATCAGCGCCCGGGCCAGGGTGGTCTTGCCGCAGCCGCTTTCGCCGACGAGGCCCAGGGCGCGCCCTGCGGGCAGTGCGAAGGAGACGCCGCGCACGGCCTGCACCGGCCCGTGCACCGTCTGGTACTCGACGGCGAGCCCGTCCACGTCCAGCAGGCGCACCACCGTCACCGCCTCCTGAGGCGCGGGAAGAGCAGCTCCTCGTACCCGCGGCTGATGAAGAACCCCGCACTCACGGCGAGCATGATGCACAGCCCCGGCGGCACGAACCAGTAGAAGGCCTGGCGCGCCAGGGCCTGGGAATTGTAGGCGTCCTGCAGCATGAAGCCCCACGAGATGACGTCCGGATCCCCGAAGCCGAGGAAGCTGATGCTGGCCTCGGTGAGGATCGACCAGCCGATGGCCAGCGAGCCGTACAGGAACGAGAGCGGCAGCACATTGGGCGCGATGTGCACGAACATCGTGCGCAGGTGGCTGGCCCCCAGCACGCGGGCCGCCTCGACGTAGGAGCGCTCGCGCAGGGAAAGCACCTGGGCCCGGATGATGCGGCCGGTGTCCCGCCACAGCAGCAGCGTCATGACCAGCACGACGTTCCAGATGCTGGGCCCCAGGAAGGCCACGAGCACGATGGCCATCGGCAGGAACGGGATGCCGAAGGCGACGTCGGCGGCCCGCATCAGCAG
>DASUAK010000296.1:0-4607 GCA_035763845.1 bacterium
AGCACCTGCGCTGGCACGCCGAGATCCTGGGGAAGGACGAAACCTGGGAAGCCGAGATCACCGAGCAGATCCCGGACCGGCGGATCGCCTGGCGCAGCACCTCCGGCGCCCGCAACGCCGGCATCGTGACCTTCCAGCCGATGGGCGACGGAGCGGCGAAGGTCCTCCTCACCATCGAGTACGAGCCGGAAGGCGCCATGGAGCAGGCCGGCGACTGGCTGGGCGTAGTCTCGCAGCGCGTGGGAGGCGATCTTCGGCGGTTCAAGGAGTTCATCGAGAGCACAGGGCGGGAGACCGGCGCCTGGCGCGGCACCATCGCCGACGGGCGGGCCGAGGAGCCGGCCACCCGGGAGCCGCGTTAGGCCGTGTACCTCGGGCTGACCACCCTGGCCGCGGTCATCGTCCTGCTGCACCTGCTGCTCCGCTAGCACCCAGCCGCGCGGGCCGGTCCCCGCTGATCGGCGGCCGGCCCGCCGCTAGTAGTTGAACGGCCACAGATCGAGCCGGCGCTTCAGCTTGCGCAGCAGCATGGCCACCCCGCCGGGCTCCCAGATCAGCAGGGCGATGAGGATCGTCCCGAAGACGATCTCGCGCATCGGCGTGGCGATCTTCGCGAACCCCGGCAGCACCGTGACCACGGCCGGGGTCACGATCTTCAGGCCCTGGGAGAGCGCGGTGACCAGCGCCGCGCCCAGGTGCGGACCCCAGACGCTCCCCAGGCCCCCCATCACCACCATCGCCACGAAGTCGATCGAGGTCACGATCGTGAAGTGCTCCGGGGAGATCAGCCGGTTGTAGTGGGCCCACAGGCTGCCGGCCACTCCCGCGTAGGCCGCGGCCAGCCCGAAGGCCAGTGTCTTGCCGGCCAGCAGGTCGATCCCCAACACCTGGGCGGCGTAGTCGCGGTCCCGCACCGCCATGAGCGCCAGCCCGATGCGCGAGCGGGCCAGGTTCGCGGCGAAGACGCCCCCCAGCAGCCAGACCACGAGCACCAGGTAGTAGGTGGGCACCTCGCCCCGGATGATCCACGGGCCCACGCGCGGCGCGCGCACCGAGATCGCCCCGAGTCCCTCGCCCACGGCGTGGATGATCGCGTACTCGGTGAGGAACTGGAAAGCCAGCGTGGCGATGGCCAGGTAGAGCCCTTTGATCCGCAGCGAGGGCAGGGCCACCGCGGCCCCGAAGGCGAAGGCGATCAGCCCCGAGAGCGGCAGGGCCAGGACGAAGGGCAGCGCGTACGCGCCGGTGAGCAGCGCGGATCCGTAGGCCCCGATGGCCATGAACGCGGCATGGCCCAGGGAGATCTGGCCGGTGAACCCGGTGAGGATGGTGAGGCCGGTGGCGCCGATGGCGAAGATGCCGATGGTGGTGAGCAGGAAGATGTAGTTCCCCAGCCACCAGGGCGCGGCGGCGAGAAAGGCGATCAGCAGCACGAACCCGCGCCGGTAGAAGGCGGTGTCCAGGAGCGCCATGTCCTGGCCGTAGCTGACCTTGTAGTCCCCGGCCGGCCGGACCGCCACCGCTACAGCCGCTCGACGTGCTCGGTGCCGAAGAGGCCGTAGGGCCGGACCATCAGCACGAGCAGGATGACCACGAAGGCCACGATGTCCTTGAAGCCGTAGATGACGTGCGCGTCGATGTACCCGCCGACCGTGGTCTCCAGGACGCCGATCAGGACCCCGCCCAGGATCGCCCCCGGGATGCTGTCCAGCCCGCCGAGGATCACCGCGGCCAGGGCCTTCAGTCCGACGAAGGCCAGGGCGAAGTTGACCCCCAGCCACAACCCGAGCAGGATCCCGCCCACCGCGGCCGCGATCGCGGCGAAGGCCCAGGCGTAGGCGAAGACGCGGCGCAGGCTGACCCCCAGCGTGCTGGCGGTGAGCTGCTCGTTGGCCGCGGCGCGCATCGCGATGCCGATCAGGGAGTAGCGGAAGAACAGGCCGAAGGCCAGCAGCAGGGCCAGGGCGGTGGCGGCGCTGTAGAGCCCGACCCGCTGGATAGTGATGCCGCCGATGGTGGCCACGCCCGTGGGGACCACGCCGGCGAACTGGCGCGTGTCGCCGCCCCACACGCCCACCATGATTCCCCGGACGATGTAGCCGAGGGCCAACGTGACGATGATCACTGAGAGCAGGCTCTGTCCGAACAGCGGCCGCATCACGGCGCGCTCGATGGCGAAACCGAGCAATCCGGCCGCGACCAGCGTCAGGAAGACGGCGACGGGGAACGGCAGCACGCGGCTCAGGGCGATGGCGAGGTACCCGCCGAACAGCACCATCTCGCCGTGGGCCAGGTTCAGGATCTTCGTGGATTTGTAGAGCAGCGCGAAGCCGAGGGCGATCAGCGCGTAGATGCTGCCGACCGCGATCCCGTTGACAAGTCCACCGGCGAGGAATTCCGTCATCGTACGTCGCGAATGGCGAGTTCCGTACTCACCTCGCCGGTGCGTCCGTCTTCATACCGGATTGCGAATGTCGCGCGGTAGCGGGTGCCGGCGCCGCACAGGGCGGCGATGAGGTCCCGGTAGCGCTCCTGGATGAAGCCCCGCCGCAGCTTGCGGGTGCGGGTCAGCTCGTCGTCGTCCGGGTGGAACTCCTTGTACAGCGAGACGAAGCGGCGCAGCCGCCAGGCGGGCTTCAACCGGCTGTTCACGTCCGCGACGATGCCCTGGAGGAGGTCCAGGACCGGCGGCTTCTGCGAGAGATCGGCATACGAGGTGTAGGCGATGCCGCGGTCCTCCGCCCACTTGCCCATGCTGCGCAGCTCGATGTTGAGGATCGCGGCCAGCGTCGCGCCGTCCGGTCCGAGGACCACCATCGCCTCCTGCACGTACGGCGTGAACTTCAGCATCGCCTCCACGACCCAGGGGCTCATCTTCGTTCCATCGGGCAGGGTGAGCACGTCCGACATCCTGTCGAACATGATCACGTCGCCCGTGGGGTCGACGGTGCCGTAGTCGCCGGAGTAGAGCCAGCCGTCGCGCAGGGCGCGCGCCGTCGCCTCCGGGTTCTTGAAGTAGCCCTGGAAGAGGGCCGGGCTGCGGCTGACGATCTCGCCCTCGTCGGTGAGGCGCAGCTCGGTGTTGGCGATAGGGTAGCCCATCGTCCAGAAGTGCACCCGGCCGTCGCGGTGCACGCAGGAGATTCCCGCCATCTCGGTCTGCCCGTAGATCTGCTTCAGGTTGACGCCCAGGGAGTGGAAGAACTTGAAGTAGTCCGGCCCCAGGGGCGAGCCGCCGTTCCAGGCCGCGCGCATGCGCGTGAAGCCGATCTTGTCCAGCAGCGGCCGGTAGACGAGGCGGTGGGCCAGGAGGCGCTGGATCTCCAGCCACCAGGGCACGGGCTTCCCGTCCGCCCTCGCCTCCACGGCCCGCCCGCCCACGGCCAGACCCCATCGGTACACCGCCCGGGCGATGGGGCCCGCGTCCATGATGCGCACGGTCACCGCGGTGTGCAGCCCCTCGTAGATCCGCGCCGGCGCGAAAGTGAAGTGCGGGGCGATCTCCCGGAAGTCCCGCTGCGCCGTGTCGGGCTCCTCGGGGAAGCTCACCGTGAAGCCCAGCAGCTGGTGCAGCGAGGTGGACAGCATCTGCTCCCCGATCCAGGCGAAGGGGAGGTAGCTCACGAACTCGTCGCCCGGACCGATGTGCGATTCGACCGCGTGGAAGTTCTCGCCCTGGCTGATCAGGTTCGCGTGGGTGAGCATGGCCAGCTTGGGCAGCGCGGTGGTGCCCGAGGTCTGGCAGAAGATGGCCACGTCGCCGCCGCGTCCCTGATCGAGCTCGCCGTCGAACGCCTCCGGATCCTCCGCGTGCGCGCGCTCCCCCGACTGCAGCACCTCGTCGAAGCGCGACAGCAGGGGATGCCGGTACCGCCACATCCCGCGCCAATCGTCGACGATGACGCGCTCGACGCGGGGCAGCCCGCGGGCGATTTCCAGGGCCTTGTCCGCCTGCTCCTGATCCTCGCAGAAGAGGACGCGGGCACCGGAGAAGTCGATGAGCTGCGCCAGCTGCTCGGCCAGGCTGTCCTGGTACAGGCCGTAGGAGATCCCGCCCAGCGCCTGGGCGCCCATGGCCGCGTAGAACAGCTCGGGCCGGTTGTCTCCGATGATCGCCAGCACGTCGCCGCGGTGGAACCCCAGCGCCCGCAGCCCCAGCCCGAAGGCCCGCGCCCGCTCGAAGTACCGGCGCCAGGTGATCCGCTGCCAGATCCCGAGATCTTTCTCCCGGAAGGCGACGCGCTCGCCGAACCGGTGGGCGTTGCCGCGGAGCAGCTTGGGCAGGGTGTCGGCGGCCGCGGGGCGGGCGGGCCCGGCGGGCGTAGGTCGCTCGAGGACGGCCTGGGCCACCGTCAGTGGACCTCGGCCGTGCCGATGTAGGCCCGGATCACGTCGGGATCGCGCTGGACCTCCGCGGGGGCGCCTTCGGCGATCTTTCGGCCGTAGTCCATCACCATGATCCGGTCGCAGAGGTCCATGACCACGCCCATGTCGTGCTCGATGAGGATCATCGGCAGGCCGCGGACGTCCCGCAGCTCCAGGATGTAGCGGGCCATGTCGCCTTTCTCATCGACGCTCATCCCGGCCATCGGCTCGTCGAGGATCAG
>DASUAK010000297.1:0-5760 GCA_035763845.1 bacterium
ACGATGCACAAGGTCCACCTGAACAGCACGAAGTTCGCGTCCACCTATAAGGGAACGTGCACCTCGTGCCACAGCGTGGACAAGGCGACGGGGACCATCACCGTCTTCGGCCTCGACCGGAAGTAGCCCGTCCGCCGCTCGGCGGCCGGTCGATCCGCAGTTTCTCGGCGGCGGGAGGCCGACCTGTACCCTGGGCTCCCGCCGCCGTTCTGTGACCCATCGGGCCGCCGCCCGATACCCTCCCGCGCGGAGCGCGCGTACCCTACCAAGTGAGCGTTCACGTTTTCTTCACGTCGCGTTCAAGGCCGCTTCATGCAGGCCCGGTAGCGTGGTCGACGGGAGCGCGGGCGCGCTCACCTTCGGATCTGAAGGAGATGGCGAGATGCAGAAACGACACGTCTACATCGGGATCGGCATCCTCGTCCTGGCCGCGGCCCTGGCTCTGCCGGTGCTTGCACGGCAGGGGGGACCGGCTCGGGGCTTCGGATGGGGCCCCGGCAGCATGCACGGCGGCGGCATGATGGGCGGAGGGTGGATGGGCGGTTCCGCCGCGGACCAGGCGACCGCGCCTGTCACCACGATCGATGCGGCGGCTGCGCGGGCGCGTGAGATCCTCGCGCGGTACGGCGGCGGCCTGACCCTCGCCGAGGTGATGGAGTTCAGCAACCACTTCTACGTTCTCGTCAAGGAGCAGAGCACAGGCCGCGGTGCCTTCGAGCTCATCGTCGAGCGGAACGGGTTCGTGCACCCCGAGCCCGGGCCCAACATGATGTGGAACACGAAGTACGGCCACATGGCCGGCGGCGCCGGCTACGGCATGATGGGCGGCGGCATGATGGGCGGCGGCGGTCCCGGATACGGGCCGGGCGCCCAGCCCTCGACGCCGCAGGCGGTCACGCCTGAGCGCGCGCAGCAGCTCGCCGCGCAGTACCTCGCGCAGGCGTTCCCGGGGTCGACCGTGGAGCACGGCACCGCTTTCTACGGGTACTTCACCTTCGACTTCATCCGCGGCGGGAAGATCGCCGGGATGGTGAGCGTCAACGCCGCCACCGGTCAGGTGTGGCCCCATACATGGCACGGGGCGTTCGTGACTGAGAAGGAGTTCTAGGAGGGACCGGGATGAACACACGCGATTGGTCGATCGTCCTGCTGGTCGTGCTCGGCGCGCTGGTCCTGCTGCCGGTGCTGGGCATGTCGTTCGGGTTCGGCGGGATGGGCGGGATGATGGGCCCCGGCATGATGGGCGGCCGGGGCATGATGGGCGGCTGGTACGGCGGCGGCGGTTGGGGCGGGCTGCTCTTCCTGGCCCTCGTCATCGCCGGCGTGGTGCTGATCACGCGCGGTCTCCTGGACAAGGGCGGGCGCGCCGACGACGCGCTGGCGATCCTGCGGCAGCGGCTGGCCCGCGGCGAGATCACGACGGAGCAGTTCGAGGAGCTGAAGCGCGCGCTCGGCTAGCCATGTCCAGGCGCACGGTGCTGATCGTCGAGGACGAGCCCGAGATCGCGGACGTTGTCCGCCGGTATCTCGAGAAGGACGGCTACCGCGTCGCGGTGAGCGGCGACGGGGCCAGGGCCGTGGACGAGTTCGCCCGCCTGCGGCCCGACCTCGTCCTGCTGGACCTGATGCTGCCGGGGCTGGACGGCTACGAGGTCTGCCGGCGCATCCGGGCCCAGGGCTCGACCCCGGTGATCATGCTCACGGCGCGGGACGAGGAAACCGACAAGCTCGTCGGCCTGGAGCTGGGCGCTGACGACTACGTCACCAAGCCGTTCAGCCCGCGCGAGGTGGTGGCCCGTGTGCGGGCTGTGCTGCGCCGCACGCAGGCTGCGCCGTCTCCCGATACCGAGCGGGTCCGCGTGCACGACCTGGAGATCGATCCCGCCCGCTTCGAGGCTTCTCGGGGCGGCGCGTCCCTTGATCTCACGCCCACGGAGCTCAAGCTGCTTCTCGCCCTGGCGCGCAGTCCGGGGCGGGCGTTCACGCGCATGCAGCTCATCGATCAGGTCCAGGGGTACGCGTTCGAGGGCTACGAGCGCACGGTGGATGCGCACGTGAAGAACCTGCGGCAGAAGCTGGAGCCGGATCCCCGCCACCCGCGCTACATCGTCACGGTGCACGGGGTCGGCTATCGCCTGGCGGAGAGCCTGCCGTGACCAGCGTCCGCGGGCGCCTCGTGCTCGTGCTGGTGCTCGTCGCCTGGCTCGCCATCGCCGTGGTTGGCATCCTCACGGACCGGCTGACCGAGGTCCGCCTCGCCGCGTTCCTGCGGCACACGCGGTCGATGCCCGGGATGACCGGGATGATGCAGGAGATGATGGGCCTGCCGGAGGACCGGCTCCTCGGAGACGTCCGGCGGGCGATCTGGGTGGCGGCGGTGGTCGGGCTGGGCGTCGCCGCGGCCGCGGGGACCGCGACGGCGCGAACGATCACCGCCCCGCTCCAGGCCTTCGCCGCGGCGGCGCGGCGCGTGGAGCAGGGGGACCTGAGCCAGTCGGTGCCGGTGGCAGGCGGTGAGGAGCTGGCCGGCGCGGCCCGGGCCTTCAACAGCATGGCCGCGTCTCTTCGGCAGGGCGAGGAGACCCGGCGGCAGCTGCTGGCCGACATCGCCCACGAGCTCGGTACGCCCCTGGCCGTCCTCCAGGCCAACCTCGAAGGGATGCTCGACGGCGTCGTCGAGGCCACGCCGGAGCATCTGGCCTCGCTGCACGCGCAGACGCAGCTGCTCACACGCCTGGTGCGGGACCTGCGGGACCTCTCCCTCGCCCGACAGGGGCAGCTGCGCCTGGACCGCCGGCCGACGGATCTCGGCGCCCTGATCCGCGGCGTCGCCGAGGTGGCGCGCCCGCTGGCCGACGAGAAGGGCGTCATCTTGGACGTGTCCGCCGACGTCCGCACCATCTCCGCCGACCGCGAGCGGATCATCCAGGTGCTGCACAATCTGCTGGGCAACGCCATCCGTTATACCGAGCGGGGCGGGCATGTGCGCCTGTCCGCACGGGAAGGTGCCGGCGAGGTGCAGGTGGAGGTGGCCGACACGGGGAGCGGCATCCCGGCCGACGAGCTGCCCCAGATCTTCGACCGCTTCCACCGCGTGGACCGCTCCCGCTCCCGGGCCACGGGCGGCGCGGGGCTCGGGCTGGCGATCGTCAAGCATCTCGTCGAAGCGCACGGCGGGCGGGTCTGGGCGCGGAGTGACGTGGGCGTCGGTACCACGGTTGGGTTCGCCCTGCCCGCAGCATAGGGAGGAGAGAGGGATGGGACGCAAACGCGCACGACGGGTGTCGCGCCGCCGCTCGGCCGGGTGGCTGGTCGCCCTGGGGTTGGTGGCCGCGGGGGTGCTGACGTTTGTGCTCTGGCCGCGGGGAACGGCGTACGCGGAGTTCGTGGAGGGCGGCCGGCCTACGGTCATCTTCGTGTGGTCCGAGCCGACGCCGCAGAACCCGCACGTCTGAATGCCGTGCCAGGCGATGAAGCCCGTGATGGCTTCTCTCAAGGCACGGTACGGCGCGCAGGTGACGTGGCACTACCACCAGTACGAACAGCCGGACGCAGCGCAGGTGGTCCGGGCCTTCAAGATCACGGCGCACCCCGAGACGTTCATCCTGGACCGGGACGGCCGCCTGGTCGGCAAGTTCACCGGGGTGACGTCGATGTACGAACTGGAGACGGCACTGCGGCCGCTGCTGCGGTAAGGAGAACGGTGGATGCGGACGGTGATCCTGGTGCTTGTGATCGGAGGAGCGGTCTTCGCGGGAGTGTACTTCCTGGCCCTCCGCCCGGCCGCCGGGCCCGAGACGGCCGTGCCGCCTGCGGCGGCGGCGCAGGGTGCGGGCGGACGCGTCCAGCGCGACGCGGGCGAGGGAGGCGTGGAGATCGAAGTGACTCTGGGCGGTCCCCGCGCAGCGAAGTACGAGACCGACCGCAACACCGTCTTCCTCGTGGCGTTCACCACCCACAGCGGGGACCTGTCGGGGTACGATCTGGTTGTCCTGAGCGAACTCCGCGCCGGCGGGAAGACGTTGAAGGCCGTGCGGTGGGTGAGCATCTCCGATGACAGCCACCACCGGGCCGGCGCGCTCGTGTTCCCCAAGGTCGACGAGAGCCGGCCGCTGGAGCTCACGATCAGGGACATCGCAGGGGCACCGGCCCGGACGTTCCGGTGGGCGCCGTGAGCACCGCGGCGGTCGCCTTCCCGCGCCTGTCGCCACGCTCGGTCCACACCGGCCTCCTCTCGGCGGTCGCGCTCGCGCTCGGGTACACCCTCATCGTCGGGCTCCTGTCGCGCTCCTGGTCGCATCTGCTGTCGCAGTGGCGCACCGACCTGTGGTTCATCGGTCTGGTGGCCGCGGGATTCGGGCTGCAGATGGCGCTCTACACGCACGTCCGCCGGGTCATCCGCGGAGACCGCACGGGGGCCGCCGTGGCCGCCGGGGGGACGGCCACGTCGACGACGGCGATGGTGGCCTGCTGCCTGCACCATCTGGCCGACGTCGTGCCCTTCCTCGGCGCCTCAGCCGCAGCGACCTTCCTGATCCAGTACAAGGCGTACGTGGTGCTCTTCAGCCTGGCGGCGAACGCCGCCGGCATCCTCTTGATGCTCCGCGCCTTGCGGCATGCGACGCGGATGGCCGCGGCGTGCCATTGAGTATGAAGCGCTTGACGCTGAAGGGAGCGCAACCGTGAGCAGATCCAAGATGTCATCACCCCACGCGGGCCGCAAAGGGCCGCGGCGCGCGCGCGTCCGCGCGGTCTGGTTCGCCCTGGCCGCGGTCGCGGTCCTGGGCGCCGCGCTGTTCCTCGCTACCGCGCCGTTCCGCCCTCCGGCCGCGACGGTTCCACCGGGCGAGACGGGGCAGCAGGTGCTGGTGAGCATGGGAGGCTTCGAGCCATCCCGGCTGCGGGGACGGACGGGCGAAGACGTGATCCTGACCTTCGTCAACAACGACAGCTCGTTCCACACCGACGGGGGCGGCTGGCATCAATTCCACGTCGAGGCGCTCGATCTCGACGTGCGGATCCCCCCTAAGTCGCAGAAGACCGTGAACCTCGGCCGCCTCCGGGCCGGCAGCTACGTCTTCTACTGCGACATCTGCTGCGGCGGCAAGGAGAACCCGACGATGCGCGGTCTCCTCGAGGTCGAAGGATGAGCACGCTCACCTTCCCGGCGCTCGTGGTCGGCGGACTGCTCGACGGCCTCAACCCCTGCGCCTTCAGCGTCCTGCTGTCGCTGGTGGCGATCCTGCTGGCGGGCGTTACCTTGGGGGGCGCCCAGCCCCGCTTGTGGCGGGTGGGCGGAGCATACGTCCTGGGGATGTTCACGACCTACCTGCTCCTGGGACTGGGGGTGCTGTCCGTCGTCGCGGTGCTGACGCGCACACACTTCCCCGTGCGGCTGATGGGGCTCGTCGTCGTTATCCTCGGCCTGTGGATGGTGAAGGACGCCGTGTTCCCCGGCTGGGGCTGGTCGCTCAAGATGCCGGCCCGCTTCCACGGGACGGTGCGCGCCGCGCTCGCACGGACGAGCCCGGCCGGACTGTTCGTCGCGGGCGGGCTGGTCGGGCTCTGCACCGTGCCCTGCAGCGGGGCGATCTACATGGGCATCCTCGGTTTGCTGGCCCGCGAGCCGCTGCCGACGCGTCTGGCCTACCTCCTGCTCTACAACCTCGCCTTCATCGCGCCGCTGGTCGTGCTCCTGGCCGTCGTCGCCAACCGCCGGGTGCTCAATGGCATCGGCCACTGGTACCTGCCGCGCCGGGG
>DASUAK010000298.1:0-5403 GCA_035763845.1 bacterium
TCGTCGAGCAGCCGGCGGTCTTCCTGGCCCAGCGCCTCACGCTTCAGCAGATCGGGGCGCCGCTGGAGCGTGCGGCGCAGCCGCTGCGCGCGGCGCCAGCGGCGGATCGCTTCGTGGTTCCCGGAGAGCAGGACCTCGGGCACCGTCATCCCCCGAAACTCCGCCGGGCGCGTGTAGTGCGGGTAGTCCAGCAGTCCTTCCGCGAACGAGTCCGCCTCCACCGATCCCGGATCGCCCACTACCCCGGGGACGAAGCGGGCCACCGCATCCACGATCACCATCGCCGGCAGCTCGCCGCCGGTCAGCACGTAGTCGCCGATCGAGATCTCGTCGGTCGCCAGCCCCTCATGCACCCGCTCGTCGATCCCCTCGTAGTGCCCGCACAGCAGCACGAGATGCATCTTGCGCGACATCTCCTCGGCGAGGGCGTGCGTCAGGCGCGCCCCCTGCGGCGACGTAAGGATGACGTGCTCGGACTCGCCCGCCTGCGCGCGGATGGCGTCCACCGCGGCGAAGAAGGGCTCGGGCTTCATCACCATCCCCGCCCCGCCGCCGTACGGGGCGTCGTCCACCTGGCGGTGGCGGTCGGCCGTGAAGTCACGGAGATCCCAGATGTGGATGTCGAGCAGCCCGCGCTCCCGGGCCCGCCCGATCATCGAGACCGACAGCGGCGCGAACGCCTCGGGGAAGATCGTCACGATGTCGACCCGCATCAGCTCTCCTCCAGCAGCCCCGGCAGAGGGCGGATCACCATCCGCCGCCCCTCCGTGTCGATGCGCAGCACGACGGAGGAGATAGCCGGGATGAGGAGCTCCCGCCGGCCCC
Source organism: bacterium (assembly GCA_035763845.1). Classification (GTDB taxonomy): domain Bacteria; phylum Sysuimicrobiota; class Sysuimicrobiia; order Sysuimicrobiales; family Kaftiobacteriaceae; genus Kaftiobacterium. Next base: position 826 of record DASUAK010000298.1, read on the forward strand.
GGACGATGTAGACGTCGTTGGCGGAGGTGCGCAGGACCTCCTCGACCGTGCCCAGGGCCGCGCCGTCCTCGGTCTCCACGGCCATGCCGATGATCTCGAAGACGTAGTGGCGGCCCTCCGGGAGCGGCGCCGCCAGCTCCCGCGGCACGGCGAGCGCGGCGCCCCGCCACGGGGCGGCGGCCTCCGGGGTGTCGATCCCCGCCACTTTGACCAGGACGGCATCCCCCGCAGAGCGCACCGCCTCGATGCGCACGGGCTCCGAGCGTTCGTCGGTGAGGAGGACGGCCTGCCCCAGCATCGCCAGATGCTCCGGGAAATCGGTCTCGGGCTGCACGCGCATCTCGCCGCGCACGCCGTGCGGCCGGATCACCCGGCCCACCACCACGAGCGGAGGCGAGGCCATCTAGCCCTCCTCGCGGATCTCCAGGACGATGCCGTCCTTCACGACGACCTCGGTGCGTCCGATCTTGTTGAAGAGGTTGTCGCCGACCGCGACCTCGACCAGACTCTCCACCGTGCCCTGCGGGAACTCCGAGTTGATGACCAGCTCCTGGGCCTCGCGCAGCCGCATCGCCAGCTCTGCCTTCGTCGCCTCCTGCCGGGCGCGCTCCATCTCCAGCTGCTGGCGCACGGCGCGGCTCTGCGGGGAGAGCTGCCGCTCCAGCTCGGAGCGGCGGATCTGCGTGTCGATCTGCTGCACGAGGCTGTCCACGCGCTTGCCCGCGTCTTCGAGCTCCTGGATGTACAGGCGCTTGAAGCTCTCGGTGACCACGGCCTTGATCACTACCGGCCGGCTAATCGTGATGCCCATCTCCGCCTCCCGTCACGCGCTCTTGATGTCCAGGACGACCCGCACCCGGTGCCGCACGGCCGCGGCGCGCACCACCGACCGCAGCGCCCGGGCGATCCGCCCCTGGCGGCCGATCACCTTGCCCATGTCCGCCGGCGCCACGACGAGTTCGATGAGCAGCCCCTCCCCTTCTGCCGGCACGCCGGTGCGCACCCGCACGGCGGCCGCATCGTCGACCAGCGAGCGGGCCACGAACTCGACGAGGTCGCGCAGCGCCTGCTCCGGGCTCACCACCGCGGCCTCAGGACTTCGCGGCGGCCGCCCGCCCGAGCACGCCGGTGCGCTCCAGGAGGACGCGCGCCGTGTCGGAGGGCCGGGCGCCCTTGCGCAGCCAGGCCATCGCCTTCGCCTCGTCGATCTTCACCGTCGAGGGGTCGGTCGTCGGGTTGTAGTACCCGATCGCCTCGATGTAGCGCCCGCTGCGGGGCGCGCGTGAATCCGCCACCACCAGGCGGTAGAAGGGCTTGTGCTTGCCGCCCAGCCGCATCAACCGGATCTTGACCATGTGGACCTCCCGTCCGTTTTAGGGCAGCGGGAACGGCAGCCGGCCCCGCTTCCCGTGCTTCTCGATACCGCCGACCTGCTTGATCAACCGCTTCGCTTCGTCGAACTGCCGCAGCAGCCGGTTCACGTCCTGGATCGAGGTGCCGCTGCCGCGGGCGATGCGGCGGCGGCGGCTGCCGTCGATGAGGGCGGGCTGGCGCCGCTCCTCCGGGGTCATCGAGTCGATGATCGCCTCCACGCGCCCGAGCTGCCGCTCGTCCACGCCCCCCGCGCCCTTCATCCGCGCCCCCAGCCCGGGGATCATCTCCAGCAGCCCCTCCAGCGGCCCCATCTTCCGCACCTGGCGCAGCTGCTCGCGGAAGTCGTCGAGGGTGAACTCGGCGCGGCGCAGCTTGCGCTCGAGCTCGGAGGCGGCCTGCTCGTCCACCGTCTCCTGGGCCCGCTCGATCAACGTGAGCACGTCGCCCATGCCCAGGATGCGCGAGGCCATCCGGTCGGGATGGAACGGCTCCAGCCCGTCCAGCTTCTCGCTCGTGCCGGCGAAGAGGACGCGCACCCCCGTGACCTCGACCACGGAGAGCACCGCCCCGCCGCGGGCGTCGCCGTCCAGCTTGGTGACGATCAGCCCGTCCAGACCCAGCGTCTGGTGGAAACGCTCCGCCATCGCCACCGCGTCCTGGCCGGCCATGGCGTCCATCACCAGCAGCACCTCGTGGGGCTGCACGGCCTCGCGCATCGCGCGCAGCTCGGCCATCAGCTCCTCGTCGACATGGAGTCGGCCGGCGGAATCAATAATGACGCTATCCTGTCCGCCGGCCGACGCTGCTTCCACTGCCGCACGAGCCACCATGATCGGATCCGTCGCCCCTTCTTGGGCGAATACCGGGATCCCGATCTGTGCCCCTACTGTCTGCAACTGCGTCACGGCGGCCGGCCGTTTCAGGTCGGTGGCCACGAGCAGCGGTGAGCGCCCGCGCTTGCGGAGACGCAGAGCCAGCTTGCCCGCGGTCGTCGTCTTCCCGGCGCCATGCAGACCCGCGAGCAGCACGATCGTTGGAGGGCGCTCGGCCACTCGAAGCTCGCGGGCCGATCCTCCGAGAAGCCGGATGAGCTCTTCGTGGACGACCTTCACCACTTCATGGCCCGGCGCCAGGCTCTTCGTGATCTCGGCCCCCACCGCCCGCGCCCGCACCCGCTCGACGAACGCCTTGGTCACCTTGAAGTTGACGTCGGCTTCGAGCAGTGCGAGGCGCACCTCGCGCAGGGCCGCGTCCACGTCCGCCTCGGAGAGGACGCCGCGGCCCGTCAGGTTGCGGATGACCGTCTGGAATCTCGACGACAGCGTCTCAAACATCTCTCACCGCTTCATAGACGCGGTAGCCCGACTGCTGCGCGATCTCGCGCACCGGCCCCACGCGCGCCTCGATCTCCCCGGCCAGCGTCTTGGCCCCCTGCGCCGTCCGCGCCACGAGGTACAGTCTTCCCCCGGGACGCAGCACCCCACCGATCTCATCCAGGAGGCGCCGCAGGACGGCCTTCCCCGCCCGGATCGGGGGGTTGGTCACGACGGCGTCGAAGGTCCGGCCGCGCACCGGCGCCGTGCCGTCCCCTGCCAGCACCTCGACGTTGGTCAGATGGTGCCGCCGGGCGTTCTCCGACGCCAGCGCGACCGCGCGCTCGTTCACGTCCACGAGCACGGCGCGCCCGTTGGAGGCGAGGTGCGCGGCGATCAACCCGATCGGGCCGTAGCCGCAGCCCAGGTCGAGGATCTGGTCGGCCGGCTCGATGCGCATCGCCTCGATGAGCGCGCGCGTCCCCGGGTCGATCCCCGCACCGGCGAAGACGCCGCGGTCGGTGACGAACGTCCAGACCTTCCCGCGCAGCCGCGCCTGCACGGTGCGGGGCCGCGATGGTGCGCCGGGACGGCGGGCGAAGTACTGCTCCACGCGCTCAGCCCCCGAACCGCCGGAGGACGTCCAACCCGTTCTCGACCTCGGCCACGGCCTCCGCCCCGACCCGCTCCCCCAGCCGCCGCACCGCCGCCGCCAGCGCTTCCAGATGACCCGCCAGCTGGCGCCGTACCTCCACCATCTGGAGGGACGCCTCCAGGCGCTCCATCTCCTCCGTCGAGCGGCGCAGCGCGTCGAACACCGCCTGGCGCGTCACCTCGTCCTGCTCGGCGATCTCACTGAGGGAGAGATCGTCGTGGTAGTACAGCCGCAGCAGCCGCTGCTGCCGCACGCTCAGCAGCCGGCCGTAGGTGTCGAAGAGCTGGATCACGCGCAGGCGCTCGGTGAGCGCTTTTCGCATCGTTCGTTCTTGTAAAGTGAAATGACTTTACAGGCCGGTCCAGTATAGGCCGGGGAGCGGCGGCGTGTCAACCCGAGGCGCGGGACGGGCTAGGGAGCGCAGGTGGTGATCCGCGACCAGCTCGCGCCGGACAGCAGGGGCGGGATCGTGGGCGCCGACCCGGCGGTGAGCTGCGTGAGCGAGGCGATGCGCTCGTCGAGGGCGGGATGCGTGGAGAGGTAGGCCGGCGGCTCGAACCGGGCGAGCGGATGGGCTTTCATCTTCTCGAGTACCGTGACTGTGCCCCGTGGGTCGACGTGCGCGGCCGTGAGGAGTTCAATCGCTCCCCGGTCGGCGGCCGCCTCGTCTTCCCGCGAGTACCGGAGCGCCCCGATCTGTCCGGCCGTCTTCAGCGCGGTGCCCAGTCCCCCGAGATCGCCCGTGGCCAGCCGCAGCAGCGCCCGGAGCGAGAGCTCGCGGACGATGGACTGCGTGCCGTGGCGCTGGATGACGTGCTGGATCTCGTGGGCCATCACGCCGGCGACCTCCTCTGGGCCCGTGGTGAGCTCCAGCAGCCCCACCGTGAAGACGATGGCGCCTCCGGGCGCGGCGAAGGCGTTGGGGGTCCCCTCCGGGATCACGTACACGACGTAGCGGTACGGCGTCGGCGGGGCCGCCGCCGTCAGGCGGTCCAGGATGGCCTTCATCGCCGCGGCCGTCGCCGGATTGGCGCAACGTTTGTCAGGGGGCGCCAGGTTGTTCACCACGGCCGAGCCCAGCTGCTGCTCCCAGGCGACGGGGATCCGCGAGGCGACCACGTCGACGAATCGGGGGAGCGCCCAGCGGAAGAGGAAGAGCAGCGCCCCCGCGATGGCGAACGGCGTGAGGACGAAGGCGGCGACCCGGAGGGCACGCGCGGCCGGGGGCCGGAAGCG
>DASUAK010000299.1:0-2912 GCA_035763845.1 bacterium
CTCTAGCCGGTGCGCATCACCAGCACGAAGAACCCGCTCGTCCGGCGGCTGCGCGACCTCGCCGACCGCCCGGCCCGCGAGCAGGAGGGGCGGATGGTCGTCGAGGGCGTCCGTCTCGTGGAAGAGGTCCTCGACGCCCGCCTTCCCGTCGAGCTGCTGCTGTACGACCCGGCCGAAGGTACCCGCGACGCCCGCCTCGCCGCCCTCGTCTCGAAAGCCTCGGCGGCCGGGGCCCGCCTGATCGAGGCCGAGCCGCACGTCATCGCCGCCGCCAGCCAGGTGGACACGCCGCAGGGCGTGCTGGCCGTGGTGGAGATGCCCAAGCCCGAGCTCTCGGCCATCCTTGGCCGCCCGGACCTGCTGCTCGTCGTCGCCGACCGCATCCAGGATCCGGGCAACCTGGGCACGATCATCCGCGTCGCCGACGCCGCCGGCGCCACCGGCGTCGTGGCCACCCGCGGCACCGTGGATCCGTACAACCCGAAGGCCGTCCGCGCCTCGATGGGGTCGTTGTTCCATATCCCGGTCGTCTCGTGCGAGCGCAACGACGTGATCCAGGAGCTCGAGGCTCGAAACAGTCGTGTCCTGATCGCCGATCAGCGCGGGGCCGTCGACTATACCGCCGCCTCCTATACGCCACCCCTCGCCATCGTCCTCGGGGGCGAAGCGGAAGGCGCACATCCGGACTGGAGGGAGGCGGCGGTGACGTCGGTGCGAATCCCCCTGTACGGCCGTGCGGAGTCGCTCAACGTCGCCATCGCCGCGGCCCTGCTGCTTTACGAGGCCAGACGGACCCGGGAGGGATAGATGATGGAGCCGGTGTGGGCGCACCTCGACAAACTCCCCGAGCGCGAGGTGCGTCCGGGCATCTTCCTGCGCATCCTGCCCATGGCGAAGATGATGTTCAGCGGCGTCCGCTTCGCCCCGCACGCCACCGACCCCACGCACCAGCACCCCCACGAGCAGATGGGCATCGTCATGGAGGGGGAGCTCGACCTGTGGATCGGCGACGATCGCCGCACCCTCCGCCGCGGCGACATGTACACCATCCCGCCCAACATCCCCCACGGCGCCGAGACGAAGGCCTCGACCTGTCTCGTCCTCGACGTCTTCCATCCGCTGCGCGAGGACTATGTGAAACTCTTTGGGTGACGGTTGAGCAGGACTCCCCCTATTATCCTCAAGACACGCCCTTTCGACCGGGGATAGGGTCTCAAGCAGCACCAGAAAAGCCATGGACAGCGAGATACGGGGTGCCTCTTGACATATTCCCATTCTAGAATATGATAACGGTAATGCCACGAGCGGCGGCCGCATCGGATGTCTTCAGCGCCATCGCCGAGCCCAGGCGGCGGGAGATCATCACCGTGCTCCGCGGGGGCAGGGCGCACGCGGTCGGCGAGCTCGTGCGGATCCTTCGGATGCCGCAGCCCGCGGTGTCGAAGCACCTGGGCGTGCTGCACCGCGCCGGGATCGTCTCCGTGCGCCGGCACGGCCGGCGCCGCCTGTACCGGCTGAACGCGCGCGAGCTGAAGCCCGTGCACGACTGGACCCAATCGTTCGAGCGGTACTGGACCTTCCAGCTCGACCGGATCAAGGAACGCGCAGAGCGCAGGACGAGGCCGTGACGGGCCACCCCATCACGATCAGGGAGGACGAGCATGTTAACGAGCATTCCCGCGGCAGTGCACACGCTCGACATCCGCAGAGAGGTCGAGATCGCCGCTCCCGCGGCGGTGGTCTTCGACACGCTGCTGGAGCAGCTGGGCCCCCACCACGAGACCGCGCCGGGATATCCGCTGCCAATGACCCTTGAGGCGTGGCCCGGCGGCCGGTGGTACCGGGACCTGGGGAGCAACACCGGGCACTACTGGGGGCACGTGCAGGTCATCAAGCCCCCGCGGCTCCTGGAGATCTGTGGGCCGCTGTTCATGTCCTATCCGGCGGTCTCCCACCTGCAGTACCGGCTCACGGAGGAGGGCGGGATGACGCGCCTGACCCTCATCCACGGCGTGATGGGGCGGATCCCCCCCGAGCATCTCGCCGAGATGGGGGAAGGGATGGAGCCGTGGACCCACACCCTCCACAAGGTCCGTGAGCGCGCGGAAGAGCGAAGCGCGGCGGGCCGTCCGGGGCGGTGAGTGGGCCGCCTCCACCGCCGGTGTGGCGTCATCCGGGCGCGCTGGGAGGAGTCGTAGTGTAGGGGCGCACCCCGGCCTGGTCGGCGACGACGGTGCCGGGAGCAGCGGGTTCGACCCCCGTTCGGCCTTCCCTCCCATCCCTCGGTGCGCTGTTACGCCCCGGACGCGGTGAGCCGGCGCAGCGCCGTGTCCGTGGCGTCGACCGCCGGGAAGAAGCTCTCGATGCGAAGCTCGTGCAGCGTGACGACTACGCTCTAGTGGAACTCGACGCTCGCGAGACAGACCTCAGCCAGATGCGTTCCCCAAGTGCCCTCCCTTCCCAATTCTCTGTGTTGCGCCCCTGTGTTATACTCGGGCCAATTGATGAGGCAGGCGGGCTGACCCAGGCGCTCGCAGTCGGCAGGAGGGTTACTGTGGCGCAGACGGCATGGACGGCTGAGATGCTCTGGGAACTGTTCGAAGCGACGGGCTCCATCTGGGCGTACCTGATCTACCGGCGGTTCGCCGCGTTCGGCAAGGCGCAGTTGAAGGTGTCGGTCAACTGAAGCGCTAGGCGAGGACGGAGCGAGTACCCGGCCCCGATCCCCAAGAGAGGGGAGGTCCCCGACTGGAAGCCTCCCCGGGATCGCGCCGGCGAAGTTCACTCCCGAGCCGACGCCTGAACCCCGCTGAGGGGCGGTAGGGCGTCCGGACCTCCCCCGTGATGGGAGCAGAGGGCCGCGGTCCCTAGACTCGACCGCGGAACCGAGGTGGTACCACGGAAGCGCCGCT
>DASUAK010000300.1:0-16316 GCA_035763845.1 bacterium
GGAGTGGCGGCGCGTGTTCCTGGACTACGATCACGCGCGCGCCGTCCTGGAGATCCTCCGGGGCTTCCCCGAGGTCCAGCCGCACGTGTACGCCGGCGACCGCGTCTACACCGGGACGGCGAACGAGATCACGGAGCGGTACCGCCGCAAGGACAGCCTGCACGTGCAGGAGGTGGGGGACCTCGTCGAGTTCCTGCCGCGCGACGTGATGAAGATCCTCATCATCGGCGCCCGGCCGCATCTGGAGCGCGTGGCGGCGGCGGTCCGGATGCACCCGATGCCGATCAACACCGTCTTCAGCGAGGAGACATACTTCGAGATCCTCCCCGCCGGGAGCTCGAAGGGCGAGGCCCTGCGGGTTGTGGCGCAGCGGCTGGAGATCCCCCTGGCGCAGGTGATCGCCGTGGGGGACAACTGGAACGATCTCGAGATGATCCAGACCGCCGGATTGGGGGTGGCGATGGGGAACGCGCCGGAGGCCGTGCGCCAGGCGGCCGGCTACGTGGCCCCGACGAACGACGAGGAGGGCGTGCGGAACGTGATCGAGCGGTTCATCACACACGGGAGGCGAGAGCATGGGTAGAGTGTTGATTGCCGTCGTGGTCCTGGCCCTGCTGGGCGCGATCGTGCCCGGTCCGGGGCCCGCGAGCGCGCAGCAAAACCGGATCATCGTGTACTCGGCGCTGCCCGACCTGGAGACGTCGCTGGTGCACCGGGAATTCACCCGCCGCACGGGCATCCAGGTCGAGGCGCTGAGCGTGGCGGCCGCGGGCACGCTGCAGGCCCGCATCCGAGCGGAGAAGGACCGGCCGCGGGCGGATATCTTCGTGGGCGGCTCGCGCGACTTCCACATCCCGCTCGCGCGTGAGGGGCTGCTGCTGGCCTATCGGTCGCCGATCGCCGCCCAGGCGAAGGTGAGCGCGGACCATCTCGATCCGGCCGGCTTCTGGCACGGCTGGTACCTCGGCGCGCTGTCCATCATCATCAACACGGACCGATGGGATCGGGAATTGGCGCCGCGGCGCGTGGCCAAGCCCGCCACCTGGGATGACCTGGCCAAGCCCGAGTTCAAGGGGCAGTTCGTCATGCCGAGTCCGATCACCACCGGCGGCGGGTACATCTTCGTCGCCGGGCAGGTCTTCCGTCGGGGCGAAGACCGCGCCTGGGCGTTCCTCAAGGCGCTCAGCGCCAATGCCGTCCAGTTCACGCCGACCGCCCCGGGGACCATCACCCTCCTGGAGCGCGGCGAAGCCATCGTGGGGATGATGTGGGCGCACGAAGCGATCGGCGCGCGCATCCTCCGCGGGGCTCCGCTCGAGGTGATCGTCCCGCCCGACACCGGCTTCGAGGTCGGCGCGGTCTCCATCATCAAAGGCGGCCCCAACCCTGCCGGCGCCCGGGCGTACATCGACTTCCTGATGACGCGCGTGCCGCAGGACATCAACGCCCGCTACGGCTTCCGCTATCCGGTCCGCGGGGACGTCGAGGTCCCGCGCGGGGCGACGCCGTTCAACGAGCTGAAGTTCGTCAAGTACGATCTGGAATGGGCCATCCAGAACCAGGCCCGCCTGCGCGAGCGATGGACGCGAGAGATCGGCCGCTGATCGTGCGGCCCGCGTCTCCGGCGCGGTGGTCCGGCCGGCCGTTCCGCGGCCGGACCACCGGCTGAGGCCCCTCGTGGCCGTCGCACGGTGGGGGGAGCTGCGCCGGCATGCGGCCGACCCGTGGCTGCTGATCACGTTCGCGGGCGCCGCGGCGGCTCTGGCGATCTTCGTCCTGTATCCGGCGTTCCGCGTCCTCGTGTATCCCGCATGGCAGGACTACCTGGCCATCCCACGCAGCCTGCGCTGGCTGCAGGCGGCGCGCAACAGCCTGGTGATGATGGTGATCTCAACCGTGACGGCGACGTTCGTCGGGCTGGCCTTCGCTTTCGCCACGACGCGCGCGGACATGCCCGGACGGCGGTTCTTCCGCAGCGTCGCGATGCTGCCCCTGTTCGCCCCGCCGTTCATGGTCGCGTTCGCCTACATCCTCATGTTCGGCCGCCAGGGCCTGGTCACGAAGTCGCTGTTCGGGCTCAGCGCCAACATCTTCGGCTGGCACGGGCTGTGGCTGGTGCAGACGATCGCCTTCTTCCCCCTGGCGATGCTGATCATCGCCGGCGTGCTCGATGCCGTGAATCCGAGTCTCGAGCATGCCGCGCGGAACCTCGGCGCCGACGAGTGGACCGTGGTCAGGACGATCTCGCTGGCCCTCGCGCGTCCGGGGATCACCGGCGCCATGCTGGTCGTGGCGATCTCCGTGCTGGCCGACTTCGGCAATGCCGTGATCATCGCGGGCGGATTCCCGCTGCTGGCCACGGAGGCGTGGTTCCGGATGGAGGGGATGGGGGACCTCAAGGGCGCCGCGCTGGTCGTGGCGATGCTGCTGGTGCCGACTGCCGGGCTGTTCCTCCTGGAGCGGTTCTGGGTCAGCCGGCGCGTCTACACCGCCGTGACGGGGCGAGGCTCCCGCATCGAGCGCCCGGCAACCCCGGGATTCCTGAAGTGGACGGTCCTGGCGGTGTGCGCGCTGGCCAGCCTGTTGGTCTTCCTGGTGTACTTCGGCGTGATCGCCGGGGCGTTCACGACGGTCTGGGGCCGCGACTGGTCGCTGACGCTCGACCACTGGCATCTCGCCGCCGACCGCATCGCCTCGCTGTGGGTCAGCGTGAAGATCGGCGCGCTGGCCGGTCTGATCACGGGAGCGGTGAGCGTCCTGGTGGCCTTCCTCACCACCCGGCCCTTCCAGCTGCGCCACGCCCTCGATTTCCTGGCCGTGCTGCCGGGTGCTCTGCCGGGGGTGTTCGTCGGCGTGGGGTACGTGCTCGCGTTCAACACGACGATCATCGGCGGGACGATGTGGACGCTGGCCGCGGCGCTGGCCTTCTGGCATCTGCCGATGGGCTATCAGGCCGCCGCGGCGCGCTTCAAGCAGATCGAGCGGTCGATCGAGGAGGCCGCGGTCAACCTGGGCGCCACGGGGCTGCGGGTCCTGCGCGACGTCTACCTCCCGCTGCTGGTGCGCGCCCTGGTCGAGGCCTTCGCCGTTTCGTTCATCCGCGCCGTGACCAACGTCAGCATCGTGATCTTCCTCATCGCCCCCGGCCAGGTGGTGGCCACGTTCGTCATCCTGAACATGATCCAGAACAACATCTGGGGCGCCGCCGCGGCGCTGACCACGATGCTGCTGCTGCTCACGTTCGTGGCGATCGGGCTGACCTGGCTCTCGGTCGGCCGGATCGTGCGCAGCCCGGGGGTCGGTTAGTGGAGCCCCACGTCCGCGTCGACCGCATCACCAAGCGCTTCGGCCGTACGGTCGCCGTGGACGGCGTCTCGCTCGACGTCGACGAAGGCAGCTTCACGACCCTGCTCGGGCCGTCCGGCTGCGGGAAGACCACCCTGCTGCGCACGGTGGCGGGCTTCTACCGCCCGGACGCGGGAGACGTGTTCATCCGCGGCGTGCGCATCACCGACGTCCCCGCCCACCGCCGCAACACGGCGATGGTCTTTCAAGAGTACGCGCTGTTCCCGCACATGACTGTCGCGGAGAACGTGGGCTACGGGCTGCGGCTGCGCCGGGTGCCCGCGGCCGAGGCGGCGCAGCGCAGCAGGCAGGTGCTGGAGCTCGTCGGACTGGTGGGACAGGAGCAGAAGTTCCCGCACCAGCTGTCCGGCGGGCAGCAGCAGCGGGTGGCGCTGGCGCGGGCGCTCGTCGTGGAGCCCGAAGTGCTGCTGCTCGACGAGCCGCTCAGCAATCTCGACGCGAAGCTGCGCATCCGCGTGCGCTCGGAGATCCGGGGCCTCCAGCAGCAGCTGGGGAAGACCACCGTCTACGTCACGCACGACCAGGAGGAAGCGCTGGCCATCTCCGACCGGATCGCAGTGATGGATCGCGGGCGCATCCAGCAGCTCGGCACGCCGCTGGCGATCTATCACCATCCGGCGAACCGCTTCGTGGCGGACTTCGTCGGGCTGGCCAACTTCCTCGAGGGGGAAGTCAGCGGCCCGGGGCAGGTCCGCGCGGGCCCCGTGATGCTCGCGGTCCCCGACGGCGCCCGCGCCGCCGGGCCCGTCACCATCGTGCTGCGGCCGGAAGCCATCCGCCTCCACGCCCAGGCGCCGGCGGGCGCCCCCAACGTCCTGCGCGGGCGGATCACGGCGATGTCCTTTCTCGGTACCCTGGCCAGGTACTGGGTCGACGCCGCCGGGCGGCAGTGGACGGTGGACGTTCCCTCGCCGGGCGAGGCGGTCATGCGCGGAGAGGTGTTTCTGGAGATCCCGCGCGAGCGGATCCATCTGCTCGCCGCGGACTGAAGAGGAGGCGAGGGCATGGGCAAGGGCAAGTGGGACCTCCCCCCGCGGGGGGGCCACATGGACAAGCGCACCGGCGTCTACCTGCAGACGATGACGATGCGCGACATCGAGGAGCGCCTGAAGAAGAACGACGTCCTGATCGTCCCGCTGGGGGCGACGGAGGCGCACGGGCCGAACGCGCCGATCGGCGAGGACGTCTTCCTTACGGCGCGGATGGCGGAGGCCGTGGCGGAGCGCACCGGCTGCACGGTGAGCGAGCCGCTGTGGTGGGGATCGCATCCCTACCATCATCTCGGGATGCCGGGCACCGTCGTCATCCCGGAGGAGACCTTCACCGGGTTCCTCCGGGCGATGATCGCCGGCTTCTGGAACATGGGGTTCCGCAAGCAGATCCTGCTGAACGGCCACGGGCAGGAGTACGTCATCCCGACGGCCATCCACCAGTTCGGCAAGCGCTACCGGGTGCCGTCGCTGATCGTGAACCTCAACTGGTACCACGCCGTCCAGGACTTCTTCAAGCTGAAGAAGGACGGCGGGCCCTATGAGACCCCGTTCATCCACGCCGACGAGGTCGAGACCTCGTGGTGCCTGGCCCTGTTCCCGGAGCTGATGAAGCAGGAGTGGGCCGTGGACAACAACCCCTTCGGCTTCCTGCCGGAAGGCCACGTGGACAAGGCCGGCAACCTCCTGCGCCGGCCGATCAACTGGTACGGGCACATCGGCGCCGGGCCGATCGAGGTCAAGGCGTACATCGAGGGCGTGGTCGGCAAGCCCTCGCTGGCCTCCGCGGAGAAGGCCCTGCCCGGGGTCGAGGCGCTGCTCGACTACATCGAGAAGCTGGTGAACGACATCATGAAGACCTTCCCGCCGGGGAAGCTGCCGCCGGCCGAGCTGGTCACCGAGCGCGACGGCGCGGAGATGGAGGCCGTGCTCAAGGGACCGGCCCACGGCGGCAAGAGCATCTTCTCCCTGGGGTGGCCGCCCTAGTTCCCGAAGGCGCGTAAGCGCCGGGGAGTTCCTCTGCCATGAAGTTGAGTCTCGTCGTCTCAATCGAGGAGACCGCCTTCGCCGCCGTCGCGGTCCACGGCGGCTGGCAGGACGGCGCGCGCATGGCCGCCGAGCTTGGATATGACGGGGTGGAGCTGGCCGTTCGCGATCCCGCGTCGGTGGATCCGCACCAGATCGAACGCGCGCTCCGCGAAGCCGGGCTCATCGCACCCGCCGTCGGCACGGGACAGGCCTTCCTCAAGGACGGTCTGAGCCTCTCGCATCCCGACGAAGGCGAAAGACGGCGCGCCATCGAACGAATGGAAGCACACATCCACCTGGCAGCGCACTTCGGGGCGGCGGTGATCGTCGGGCTCCTGCGGGGCCGGATCGCCGACGGCGGGGCAGGGGCTCCCGCCCGCTTCGACCATTCCCTGGAGGTCCTGCTGCCGATCGCCGAACGGGAGAAGGTGTCGATCCTGCTCGAGCCCATCAACCGGTATGAAACCGATTTCCTGCCAACGATCGGCGAGGTCGTCGCGCTCGCCGGCAGGCTCGGCTCCCCGGCCCTCGGGGTGCTGGCCGACACGTTCCACATGAACATCGAGGAAACGTCGCTGGAGGCGGCCTTACGCGAGGCGGGCGGCCTCGTGAGACACGTTCACGCCGCCGACAGCAACCGGTTGGCTCCGGGATGGGGTCACCTGGACTTCGCCTCGATCGTACGCACGCTCCACGGCATCGGCTATCAGGGATTCCTGTCGGCCGAGATCCTGCCGCGTCCCGATCCGCCCGCCGCGGCGCGGCAGGCCATCGCGCACCTGCGCCCGCTACTTGGCAAGGCAGCTCATCCCAAGGGGGGATACGCGTGAGGAGAGTCGTGGGAATCGCCCTCGTGCTCGTCGTGGCCTCGCTCGGCGTGGTCTCGGCGGCGCCCGCGGGCAGAGTGACCGTGCTGTGCAGTCCCAACCCGGCCTGGTGTGACGCCGTGAAGGCGGAGTTCCCCAAGGCCACCGGGCTCCAGGTCGACTTCGTGCGGCTGAGCTCCGGCGAAGCCCTGGCCCGCCTGCGCGCGGAGCGCCAGAACCCGTCGTTCGACGTCTGGTTCGGGGGCACCGGCGATCCGCACATCGTGGCCAATGAAGAGGGGCTCACCGAGTTCATCCGGCCCGCGGCCTGGAACGATCTGCGCCAGGAGTTCCGCGAGGCGGTGGCCGCCAAGTACATCCCGCTGTACGCGGGCATCCTGGGCTGGGCGCTGAACGAGCGCCTGCTCAAAGAGAAGAACCTGCCGGTCCCGCGGACGTGGAAGGACATCGCCGATCCGCGCTACAAGGGCCTGATCGCCTACCCGAACCCCAACACCTCGGGGACGGGCTACACGATGGTCGCCACCCTCGTGCAGATCTATGGAGAGAAGGGGGCGTTCGACCTGCTCAAGGCGATCCACAAGAACGTCGCGGAGTACACGCGCAGCGGCGCGGCGCCGGGGCAGCTGGCCGGCCGCGGCGAGGTGGCCGTGGGCATCACCTTCATCCACGACGCCGTGGACCAGGTGCTGAAGGGCTTCCCGATCACGTACAACGCGCCCAGCGACGGGACGGGATACGAGATCGGCGGACTCAGCCTGGTGAAGGCCACGCCGAACCGGGCCAACGCACTGGCCTTCATCAATTGGGCGCTCAGCCCCGCGGCACAGGGCCTGGCCGCGAGCGACGGGCAGTCGTACCAGATCCCGTCGAACAGCAAGACGCCGGTTCCGAGCACGTCGCCGCGCTTCCAGGCTTTCAAGGTCATCAAGTACGACTTCGTGAAGTACGGCACGGCATCGGTCCGGGACGGACTGGTCAAGAAGTGGACGACGGAAGTGTTCCCGCTTCCGAAATGACGCGACGCGGGGAGGCCGGGGCCCGCACGGCTCCGGCCTCCCGGTCCTCCGGCGAGGTTCGATGGCGCGCGTCCTGACGGCCCCGGCTGTCCGGCCGGGACTCAACTCAACGCTGCTCGCCTGGGGCGCCCTGACCTTCCTGGGCGCGGTGAGCCTTCCCTGGGCGCGGCCCGGCCGCGAGCTGTTCACCTTCTCCCCCGAGGCCACGGGGGCCGTCCTGGCCCGGACCTCCCCGCTCATGGGGGCGATCCTTCTCACAGCGCTCCTGATCGCGGCCGCGGGCCTGCTGCCCTGGTCCACCGCCTCGCGCGGGCGCGCGGCGATCGTCCTGGGCGCGCTCGGCGCGGTGATGGTCGCGGTGCGGCTGTTCGGCGCGGCGCAGCCTTTCAGCTGGGGCGCCGTCGCCGCGGCGCTGGGGTTCCTGGCGGTCCTCGGCACGGGTCTGGCCCTGGCCGGGGTGCTGCGGAACGACGCCTTCATCGCCGGCAGCATTCTGTGGGTCGCGGTCTTCGTGGCCATCTTCATCCTGTATCCGCTGTGGACGGTGCTCGAAGCGGCCGTGTTCGTGCGGGGACGCTTCACCTTCGACGTCGTCCGCGAGACGCTGCGCTCGCCGGCCTTCTTCCTCCTCAACAATCCCGGGACGCCCCGCAACGAGGCCGCCGCGGCGCTGGCCGCGGGCGGGGTCGCGCTGGCGGCGGCGCTGGCGCTCCAGGCCGTCCGGCGCCGGCCGGCCCGGGCGTGGCTGTGGGCCCTCCCGGCCGGGCTCGGGGGCTTCGTCCTGGCCGCGCTGTACCTCGGCTTCGGCGCGCTGCGCAACAGTGTGCTGCTGGCCGTCGTCGTCGGCGTCGTCGCCACCGCGCTCGGCTTCCTCTTCGCGCTGCTCGGCGAGCGCTCGCGCCTGCGCACGCGCCGGCTGCTCGGGCCGTTCTCGATCCTGCCGATCATCACCCCGCCGTTCGTGCTCGGCCTGGCGATGATCTACATGTTCGGGCGGCGCGGCTTCGTCACGTACCAGCTGCTGGGCATCTCGACGAACGCCTTCTTCGGGCCGCTCGGGGTGGCCGTGGCGCAGATCCTGGCCTACGCGCCGATCGCCTACCTCGTGCTGCAGGGCGTGGTCCAGTCGATGGACGCCGCCCTCGAGGAGGCGGCCGAGACGCTGGGCGCCTCCCGCTGGCACGTCCTGCGGACCGTGATCTGGCCGCTGGCCCGCCCGGGCGTGGCGAACGCCTTCCTGCTCGTGGCCATCGAGAGCCTGGCCGACTTCGGCAACCCGATCATCGTCGGCGGCGGCAAGCCGTTCCTCGCCACCGAGGTCTTCTTCGCGATCATCGGCCGCTTCAACCCGAACGAAGCCGCGGTCTACGGGGTCGTGCTGCTGGCGATGACGCTGAGCATCTTCCTGGTGCAGCGCTACTGGCTGGGGCGCCGCTCCTACGTCACCGTCACCGGCAAGCCCTCCGGCGGGGCGGCGCGCCCGCTGCCGCCCGCCCTCGACTACACGGTGTCCGCGTTCTTCCTGGGCTGGGTGGTGCTGATCGTGGCGCTGTACGGCTCGGTGTTCGTGGGCAGCGTGACCAAGCTCTGGGGGTTCGACTACACCTTCACCCTCGAGCATCTCCGCAGCCTCTCACCCACGGGGTGGAAGGTGTTCTGGACGAGCACCAAGCTTTCGGCGTACGCGGCGATCCCCAGCACGCTGTTCGGCTTCCTCATCGGCTACCTGGTCACGCGCATGGAGTTCCCCGGGCGCGGCGCCCTGGAGTTCAGCTCGATGCTCTCCTTCGCCGTGCCCGGTACGGTGATGGGCATCGGCTACATCCTGGCCTTCAACCAGGGCGCGCTGCTGCTCACCGGGACCTCCGCGGTCCTCATCATGGCTTTCGTCTTCCGCAACATGCCCGTGGCCATCCGCTCCGGGGTGGCCGCCATCCATCAGATCGACCGCTCGCTGGAGGAGGCCAGCACGATGCTGCGTGCGAACTCCCCCACCACACTGCGCCGGATCGTGATGCCGCTCGTGCGCTCCGCGCTCCTCTCCGGCCTCGTCTTCGCCTTCGTCCGGGCGATCACCGCGGTGAGCCAGGTCATCTTCCTCATCACCCCGCAGCACAGCCTGGCCACGACGCAGATCCTGACCTACATCGAGTACGGCTCCCAGGGCCGCGGGGCGGCGCTGGCCTCGCTGCTCACCGTGTTCATGATCGTGGTCATCGCCGCGCTGTACGCCGTCAACCGGAGCCTGGGCGCGGAGACCCGGCGGGAGATGGCGCTGTGAGAACCGCTGCCGTACCCGTACGCCTGGCGGGCGTGACCAAGCGCTTCGGCGCGGTCCTGGCCGTGGATGACGTGACCCTGGAGATCCCCGCGGGTCGGCTCGTCACGCTGCTCGGGCCCTCGGGGTGCGGGAAGACGACGACGCTGCGGATGGTGGCGGGACTGGAGCACCCGACGAGCGGCCGCGTCTTCATCGGGGACGAGGACGTCACCCCGCTGCCGGCCAGCAACCGCAGCGTGACGATGGTCTTCCAGTCGTACGCGCTGTTCCCGCACCTCACCGTCTTCGAGAACGTGGCCTACGGCCTGCGCGTCACGAAGGTCCCGCCTGCGGCCCTGCGCGAGCAGGTCGGCGCCGTCCTCGAGCTGGTCGGGCTGCCCCAGGTGGGCGAGCGCTACCCGGCCCAGCTCTCCGGCGGCCAGCAGCAGCGGGTGGCCCTGGCCCGCGCGCTGGTCATGAAGCCGAAGGTGCTGCTCTTCGACGAGCCCCTCAGCAACCTCGACGCGAAGCTGCGCAAGCGCGTGCGCGCCGAGATCCGCGACCTGCAGCGGCGCCTGGGCATCACCACGATCTACGTAACGCACGACCAGGCCGAGGCCCTCGCGCTGTCCGACGTCATCGTGGTCATGAACCAGGGCCGCGTGGAGCAGGTCGGCTCGCCCACCGACCTCTACCGCCGGCCGGCCACGCGCTTCGTCGCGGACTTCATCGGCGAGGCCAACCTGCTGCCGGGCCGCTACCAGGACGGGGCGGTGGCGGTCGGGCCGTACACCTTCTCCTTCCGCCAGGAGGGCGTGCGGGGCGGTCCTGTGACCGTGGTCGCCCGGCCGGAGACGGTGCAGGTCGACACTGCGGGGGCGGGACTGCCGGGCACGGTGCGCACGGCGTTCTTCATGGGCACGACGATCGACTATCTCATCGAAACGCCCGTGGGCGAGGTGAGCGTGAGCGAGGCGCCGCAGGCTCGCGGGATGCTGGCGGTCGGGTCGGACGTCCGGCTCCAGTTCAGCGCGACGGAGGTCTACCTGCTGCCCGAGGATGGACAGAGGAGCGAGAGATCATGACGGACGCGTTCGAGCCGGAACGTTTCTTCCCGCGCGACCTCTTCGAGCGGATCACCGACACGCGCATCACCCGGCCGGAGGTGGTCGCGGAGGAGGCGGCGGGGCGGCGGCGCCGGCCGAAGCTGACCCGGGACGGCCGCCTGACGATCCTGGCCGCGGACCACCCGGCGCGGATGGTGGTCGGGGTAGGGGACGATCCGCTGGCGATGGGCAGCCGGTGGAAGCTGCTCGCCCGCATCCTGCGCGTCGTCACCGCGGGAGAGTTCGACGGGGTGATGACCACGCCGGACATCCTGGAAGAGCTGCTGATCGTCAACCGGCTGGACCGGGAGCTGGGCGGGCCGGGCTTCCTCGATCACAAGGTGTTGATCGGCTGCATGAACCGCGGGGGGCTCTCCGGCGCCGCCTTCGAGATGGACGACCGCATGACGGCCTTCACCCCCGAGCGCCTCGCGCAGCTGCGGCTGGACGGGGCCAAGGTGATGTTCCGGCTGGAGGTCCGCGAGCGCGAGTCGCTGGACGCGATGATGTACTGCGTGGAGGCGATCAACGCCTGTCACGCCCGCGGCATCCCGGTGTTCCTGGAAGCCCTGATGGTGGAGCACACGGACGGGAAGTACAAGACGCTCAAGAACGCGGAGGCGCTGATCAAGGTCGTGGGTGTGGCCGCCGGGCTCGGGGCGTCCACCGCCCTGACGTGGTTGAAGATTCCCTACTGCGAGGGGTACGAGCGGGTGGCGGAGGCGACGACGTTCCCCATCCTGATGCTGGGCGGCGAGTCGCGCGGCGATCCGACCGGGATCTTCCAGGAGTTCGCGGCGGGGATGCGCGCCGGGAGCACCGTGCGCGGGGCGCTGGTCGGCCGCAACGTCACCTTTCCCGGCAAGGAAGATCCGCTGGCGGTGGCCCTCGCCGTGGACGGCATCGTCCACCGCGGGTTCACCGCGGAGCAGGCCGCCGCGCACCTGCGCGAGGTGCGGGGGCGGGGGATGGATCGCTTCACGAGGCTGCTGGCCGCATGAACGTCATCGTGCTGGTGCTGGACAGCCTGCGGGCGGACCACGTCGGCGCCTACCACGGCGGGCGCGCCGCGTTTCCGGGCATCGACCCGGTGCGGACGCCGAACCTGGACGCCTTCGCGCGCGAGTGCGTGGTCTTCACCAACGCCTATCCCGAGTCGCTGCCCACCATTCCGGCCCGCTACGTGCTGATGACCGGGCAGCGCGCGCTGCCCTTCCGGCCGTGGGCGCCGCTCACGGCGTACGACGTCACCGCGGCCCAGCTGCTGCGGGCGGAAGGGTACGTCTGCGGGCTCGTCTCCGACTGCTACCACTACCGGGCGCCGGGGATGAACTACCATCAGGGCTTCCACTATTACTCGTGGATCCGGGGGCAGGAGTACGATCCGGCCTCCTCCGCGCCGCCCCGGCGGGACGTGGCGAGCTACGTCAACGAGCACTATACCGACGAATGGCGGCAGCGCGTCGCGCAGTTCCTGGCCAACACCGACGCCTTCGAGCGGGAGGAGGACTGGTTCACGCCGCGCCTCGTGGACGAGGCGGTGACGTGGCTCGAGCGCAACCGCTCCCACGACCGGATCTTCCTGTGGCTGGACTCCTTCGAGCCGCACGAGCCCTGGGATCCGCCGGCCGGCCACGATACCTACACCGACCGGAGTCACCGCGGCCCGCGCCTGATCCTCCCCATGGGCGGGCCGATGGAACGCTGGGCTACCGGCGGCGACGTACGCCACATCCGCGGTCTCTACGCCGGCGAGGTGGCCTTCGTCGATCACAGCCTCGGGCGATTCTTCGGATCGCTGCGGGAACGTGGCTACCTGGACGACTCCATCGTGGTCGTCCTCGCCGACCACGGCCATCCCCTGGGGGACCACGGCAAGTTCCTGAAGGGGCCCGACCGGATGTACAACGAGCTGCTCCGCATCCCGTTCATGGTCCGCCTGCCGGGCGGCCGGGGCGGCGGCCGGCGCACCGGGGCCCTCGTCCAGTTCCAGGACCTGCTGCCCACGCTGCTCGAGCTGACCGGCGCGCCCGGGGATCTCGGCTTCATGCACGGCCGCTCCTTCGCCCCCGTCCTGCGGGGCGAGACGGACGAGCACCGCGAGGCGATCATCACGGGCTTCCACGAAGGCATCGACCGCTGCATCCGGACGAAGCAGTGGTCCTACATCGAACGCCCCGTGGGGGAGCCGGACGAGCTGTACGATCTCGCCACAGACCCCCAGGAGCGGCGCAACCTGGCCGCGGCGCACCCCGGCGAGGTGGAGCGCCTGGCGCGTCTGTTCGGGCGCGCCTACCGCCCGCGCCGGCGGCGAGGGCGGGGCGTCATGGGGAAGTACGAGCTCGCCTCGTCGGGCATCGACGAGGTCGTCATCGGGAGAAGGTGAGCGACGTGGCAGGGCTGGAAGGCGCTCTGGTCGTCGGGCAGTCGGGCGGGCCCACCGCCGTGATCAACGCCTCGCTGGCGGGGGTGATCCAGGAGGCGGTGCAGCACGAGGTCATCACCGGCATCTACGGGATGCGCCACGGGGTGGAGGGCCTGCTGCGCGAGGAGCTGGTCAACCTGGAGGCCGAGTCGGCCGAGACCGTCGAGCTCCTCAAGCACACCCCCTCGGCGGCGCTGGGCTCGTGCCGGCACAAGCTCGGCGACGCGGACTACGAGCGCATCCTGGGCATCCTGCGCGCGCACGACATCCGGTACTTCCTTTATATCGGCGGCAACGACTCGGCCGACACCTCCCACCGCCTGGCCGCCCTGGCCGCGCGGGAGGACTACGAGCTGCGGGTGATCGGGATCCCCAAGACGGTGGACAACGACCTGGTCGCCACCGACCACTGCCCCGGGCACCCCAGCGCGGCGCGCTGGCTGGCCACCTCGGTGCGGGACGCGGGGCTGGACACCGAGGCGATCGGGGTCGTGGACACGGTGAAGGTGATCGAGACGATGGGCCGCGACACCGGCTGGATCACCGCGGCAACAGCCCTGGCCCGCACCCACGAGCACGCCGCCCCGCACCTCATCTACCTGCCCGAGCGTCCGTTACGCAGGGACCAACTGCTCACGGACGTAGAGCGCGTCCATCGGGCGCTCGGGCAGGTGGTCATTGCCATCTGTGAAGGACAGAAGGACGAGCAGGGCCGCTACCTCTCCGCCTCAACGACGTCGGTGGACGTCGACCGCTTCGGCCACCCCCAGCTCGGCGGCGTCGCCGCCGTCGTGTGCGGTTTGATCAGCAGCGAGCTCAAGCTGAAGGCCCGGTTCGACAAGCCGGGGACGATCCAGCGGGTGAGCGCCGCGCTGGCTTCGCCCGTGGACGTGGAGGAAGCCTGGCAGCTGGGGCAAGCCGCGGTGCAGCAGGCGGTGGCGGGTGAGACGGGGAAGATGGTCGCACTCGTCCGCGAGGGCGGGGAGCGCTACCGCAGCCGGATCGAGCTCGTGCCGCTCGAGCGGGTCGCGAACAAGGTCCGGCCGGTCCCCGACGAGTTCATCGCCCCCGCGGGCAACGACGTGACCCAGGCCTACCTCGCGTACATCCGCCCGCTGATCGGCGGGCCGCTGCCGGCGTACGCCCGGCTGCGCCTGGCCGCGGTCGGGGCGGCGGGGAGATAGGAGGCGCCGATGCCGGTCTTCGCGGCCAATCTCACGATGCTCTTCACCGAGGTGCCGTTCCTCGAGCGCTTCGAGCGGGCCGCCCGCGCCGGCTTCGCCGCCGTGGAGTACATGTTCCCGTACCAGGAAGACGTGGACGGTATCGCCCGGGCCCTGCGCGAGCTCAAGCTCACCCAGGCGCTGTTCAACCTGCCCGCGGGGGACTGGGCCGGCGGGGACCGCGGGATCGCCGTGGATCCGTCGCGCCGCGACGAGTTCCGGCAGGGCATCGGGCCCGCCGTGGAGCTGGCCCGGAAGTTCGGGTGCCCGCGGCTGAACTGCCTGGTGGGGAAGAGGCGGGAGGACATTCCTCCCGAGGAGCAGTGGGCGTGTTTGACAGACAACGTGCGCTTCGCCGCGGCCGAGCTCGATCGAGCCGGCATCATGCTCCTGGTGGAGCCCGTGAACACGTACGACATCCCGGGGTTCTTTCTGCACTCCTCGGCGAGGGCGATTCAGCTCCTTGATGACGCGGCCGCCGCGAATGCGCGGCTTCAGTACGACCTCTACCACATGCAGCGGATGGAAGGGAACCTCGTCGACACGATGCGGCGGCTGCGCGAGCGGATCGGCCACGTGCAGCTCGCCGACCCCCCGGCCCGACATGAGCCGGGCACGGGTGAGATCAACTTCCCCTTCGTGCTCCGGGCCCTCGACGCCCTGGGCTACGAAGGGTACGTCGGCCTCGAGTACCGGCCGTCGGGGAAGACGGAAGCGTCGTTCGGCTGGATCGAAGCGATGGGATTCACACGCGGGAGGTGATTGAGAGATGAGGAGAACGTGGTTGGTCGTCCTCTGGGTGGTGGCGCTGCTGGCGGTCATGCTGCCGGCGGCGCAGGCCCAGCGGGTCGTCGTGATCAAGGTCTGGACCATCGGCCCGGACAACCCCTCCGTGACGCGCTACAACAACGTGGTAAGCGCGGCGGATCGCCTGAACGCCGACCTGCGGCGCGAGGGCGCCGGGATCCAGGTCAAGGTGGAGGGGTTCTTCGACACCACCAACTGGGATTCGTACCTGCGGCGCGTGCTGCTGGGCTTCCAGAGCGCGGAGGGCGCCGACATCGTCCAGGCCAACGGCTCGCTCAACGCAACCTGGGCGGATGCGGGCTTCATCATCCCGCTGGACGCCTACATGCCCCGCTACCGGCAGTTCACCGATGTCGTGCCGGCGCTGTGGGACGCGATGAAGTACAAGGGCAAGGTCTGGGCCGTGCCCCAGGACACCGAGGCGCGTCCCCTCTATTTCAACAAGACGCTCCTCAAGCAGCTGGGGTGGTCCGACGCGCAGATCGCGGCGCTGCCGGACCGGTTGGCCAAGGGTGACTTCACCTGGGATGACGTCATGACGACGGCCCGTGAGGCTCTGCAGAAGCGGGTCATCGAAGCCGGGAAGGGCTACTACCACCGTCCGACCCAGGGGCCTGATTTCATCCAGTGGTACCGGTCCTTCGGCGGGCGTATCTGGGACGACGCCAGCGGCAAGCTGGTCATCAACAAGGCGGCGCTGCTGCGGTACTATTCCTGGCTGCGCGCCGGCGTGGACCAGGGCGTCATCGAGAAAGACCGCCTGAACGGCGACTGGAACCGCTTCCTCGGCCCGGCTACGGACGGGAAGGTGCTCTTCTTCTCGGGCGGCACCTGGCAGTGGGCGGAGATGGCGCAGATCTGGCTGAACAACAAGGGCGGGGAGGACTGGCTGTTCACCCACATCGGGTACGGGCCGCACCCCACCCACGTCAAGGGCGGGAAGGCCATCACCATGTCCAACCCGCAGGCGTACTTCGTGTCCGCCAAGTCCGCGAACAAGGACCTGGCCGTCCGGCTGCTGGCCTACACCACCGTGCCGGAATTGGACGCCAAGCACGCGGTCGGCAGCGCACACCTTCCGGTGCTGCGCACCACGGCCCGCGTCATCAACGACAAGTTCCTGAAGAGCGTCAGCTACCTGCTGAACTACACCACCTTCGCGCCGGCCCATCCCGACCTCACGAAGTGGCAGGACGCGGTCTACCGCGGCCTCTCCGCGGTCGAGTCCGGCCAGGTCACCCCTCAGCAGGGCGTCGATCTGGTGG
>DASUAK010000301.1:0-6473 GCA_035763845.1 bacterium
CAGCCCGACGCCTTTGAGGATGATGCCCCGCACGATGACCAGGAAGTAGGTGAGCGGGATGGCGTAGCCGATCCACTGGATGAGGGCGGGCATGCCCTCGCGGGGGAACATGAATCCCGACAGCAGGATCGTCGGGAGGAAGACGAAGAAGGCGGCCTGCATCGCCTGCCGCTGGGTGCGGGAGACCGTGGAGATCAGGATGCCCTGACCCAGCGTGGCGATGTAGAAGATCAGTGTCAGGGCGTAGAGCAGGAGCAGGCTCCCCCGGATCGGCACTTTGAACCACAGCGCCCCGATCAACAGCGCCAGCGTGATGTCGAGGTAGCCGAGCACGACGTACGGCAGGATCTTGCCGAGCATCAGCTCCGACTTGCGGATCGGCGTGGCAACGAGCTGCTCGAGCGTCCCGAGCTCCCGCTCCCGTACGATGGCGATCGCCGTCAGCATCAACGTGAGCATGCTCAGGATCACGGCGAGCAGCCCGGGGACCATGAAGTTCACGCTGCGCAGATCGGGATTGTACCAGGCGCGCGTGCGCACCTCCAGAGGAAGCCCGCGCACGGGTGAGCCGGCCCGCGCCAGCTGCCGCGTGACGATCTCGAGGGAGCCCACCTGCCCGATCGCCTCCGCCGTCGCGATAGCGCTGCGCGCCACCAGGGGATCGGAGGCGTCCACGATGACCTGCACCTGCGCGCTCCGTCCCGCCTGGAGGGCCTCGGCGAAGTCGGGCGGGATGACGATCCCCACCCGCATCCGGCCCCCGTCGATGGCTCGCTCGATCGCGCCGAGGTCGGCGGCCTGCCCCCGGATGTCGAAGAACCGCGAGTTGACGAAGCGCTCGAGCAGGCGGCGGGACTCCTGACTGCGGGACTGGTCCAGGACGATGGTCGGGAGGTGCTCGACCTCCGTGGTGATGGCGTAGCCGAAGAGCAGCAGCTGCATCACCGGCATCAGCAGCACCATCGCCAGCGTACGCGGATCCCGCGCCAGTTGCACGAACTCCTTGATGATGATCGCGCCCAGCCGCCTACGCATCGGGCTCCGGCCGTCCGGCGATCAGCGAGACGAAGACGTCCTCCAGGGTCGGCAGGCCCGCCCGGCTCTTGATCCCCTCCGGCGTCCCCTCGGCGATGATCCGGCCGCTGTGGATGAAGGCCAGCGTCGAGCAGTGCTCCGCCTCGTCCATATAGTGAGTGGTGACGAGCACCGTCGTCCCCTCGTCCGCGAAGCGGTAGATGAGCTCCCAGAACTCCCGCCGCTGCACGGGATCAGTGCCGGAGGTGGGCTCGTCCAGCAGCAGCAGCTCCGGCCGGTGCAGCACGGCGCAGCCGAGCGCCAGGCGCTGCCGCCAGCCGCCGGAGAGCGTCCCGACCAGGTGGCGCTCGCGGCCGGCCAGGCCGGCGCGCTCGATCCATCCCGCCACCTTGCGCCGCCGCTCGGCGGCGTCCAGCCCGTAGATCCGGGCGTAGAAGGACAGCAGCTCCTCGCAGGTGAGGTCGTTGTAGAGGCTACTGCGCTGGCTCATGTAGCCAAGTCGCCCGCGAAGGCCTTCCCCTTCGCGGGCTGCATCCAGCCCCAGCACCTCGGCTCGGCCGGAGGTTGGGACCAGGAGCCCACACAACATCCGGATGGTCGTCGACTTCCCCGCGCCGTTGGGCCCGAGGAAGCCGAAGATGTCGCCGCGCGCGATGGCCAGATCCACGTGGTCCACGGCCACGAACGACCCGAAGCGCTTGGTGAGCGCCTCCGCCTTCACGGCATAGTCGACCGCGCTCACGCGGGGCGCCCCATCAGCGAGACGAACACATCCTCGAGCGAGGGGGTGATCGGGCGGACCTGCTCGACGCGGATCCCGGCCCCGCGCAGGGCGCCGGCGATCCCCTCCCCCGCCTCCTCGTCCCCGACGACGACGTGCAGCGTGTGCCCGAAGACGGTGGCCTGGCTGACCTGCGGCAGCGCGCGCACCGCGGCCAGGGCGGCCCGGCGCGGGGAGGCCACGACCTCCAGGATCGTCCCGGGGAAGCGGTCCCGCAGATCCGCCGGCCGATCTACGCTGAGGATCCGGCCCTGGTGCATGAGGGCGACGCGACCGCAGCGTTCGGCTTCGTCCATGTACGGCGTGGCGACGACGACGGTCTTGCCGCTCTGGTTGAGCTCGTAGAGGATCTGCCAGAACTCGCGCCGGCTGACCGGGTCCACGCCCGTGGTGGGCTCGTCGAGCAGCAGCACGTCGGGGTCGTGCAGCAGTGTCGCGGCGAGGGCCAGCTTCTGCCGCATCCCGCCGGAGAGCTGATCCGCGAGGCGGCCGGTGAAGCGGTCGAGGCGGCTGAAGCCGAGCAGGCGGTCGAGCCGTGGGGCGATCTCGGCGCGCGGGACGCCGTACACTTCGGCGACGAAGCGCAGGTTCTCGAGGACGGTCAGGTCGCCGTAGAGGGCGAAGGCCTGGGGCATGTACCCGATGCGGGACTTGACCTGCTCGGGGGCGGCGCGCACGTCCGCGCCCGCCACGCGCGCCGTGCCCGCGGACGGCTCCAGCACCGCGGCGAGCATGCGGAAGAGCGTCGTCTTGCCGGCCCCGTCGGGGCCGAGCAGGCCGAATACCTCGCCGGCGCGGACCTCGAAGGTGATGCCGTCGACGGCCGCCACCGTCCCGAAGCGCCGGGTGAGACGCTCGACCGTGATCACGGCCTGAGCCGCTCAGGGCGCGGCGATGACGGCATCGGCCGGCATCCCCGGCTTGAGCAGACCCTCCGGGTTGGGCAGGGTCACCTTGACGGCGAAAACCTGCTTCACCCGCTCTTCCCGCGTCTGCACGTTGCGCGGGGTGAACTCGGCCTGCTGGCTGATCTCGGCAACCGTCCCGGCGAAGGTGCGGCCGGGCAGGGCGTCCGTGGTCACGTCCGCGCGGGCCCCGAGCGCGACCGCGCCGATCCGCGGCAGCGGGATGTACAGCCGGATCCACACCTCGCGCGTGTCGACCACGGTGAGCACCGGGGCGCCGGCGCCGACGATCTCCCCCTCGCTGGCGTGCTTGCTGATCACGGTGCCGTCGATCGGAGAGACGATGACGAGGTTCTCCTGCTGGGTGAGCAGGTAGCGCAGGGCCGCCTGGGCCTGCGCGAGCTGGGCGCGGGCGGCAGCCGCGTCCGCGCGGCGGCCGGCCACCATCTCCTCCCCGGACTGGGCCAGGCGCACGGCGGCTTCCGCCTGCGTGATCTGGCTGCGCGCGGCGGCCACCTCCTCGTCGCGCAGCCGGGCCTGGCCGAGATTGTCGCGGGCCAGGCGCAGCGATGCCTCCGCCTGCGCGGAGACGTCCACCGAGGCCGCGTACTGCGCCTGCGCGGCGGTGAAGGCGCTGCGGGCGGCGTCGAGCTGCTGCCCGCTGGCCGCACCGTCCCGGTACAGCTCCTCGGCGCGGCGGAGGTCCTGCCTGGCGCGCTCGAGATTCGAGGCGGCGACCTTGCTGGTCTGTGAGGCGGCGGCGAAGGCGGCTTCGGCCTGCTGGACCTGGAGGGCGGTCTGCGAGGCGGAGAGGCCGCGGGCCTCGGCGGCCTGGCGCTCGCGGGTGCGCGCGCCCTCCAGGGCGGCCCGGGCCTGGGCCACCTGGGCTTCGACCTGCCGGCGCTGCAGCGCGAGGGCGGCGTCGGCCTGCGCCACACGCGCCCGGGCGGCGTCCACGCCGGCGCGCGCCTGATCGACCTGGGCCGCCACCTCGCGCCCCTCGATCGTCACGAGCGGCGCGCCCGACCGCACCGGCTCGCCCTCCCGGGCGTGGATGCGGGCGATCCGGCCGGAGATCTTGCTGGCGATGGCCACCTGATTGGCTTCGATCGTCCCCGAGGCGGCCACGCCGCCGCCGCGGTCCCGCGCCGATCGCACGTAGGCGGTGCCGCCCCAGATGAGGAGGGCGGCGACGACGATCAGCGGGACGATCAGCCGCGCCCGGGGGTGCATCGCCTGCACGCTACGGCAGGTCCGCTCCCACGGCTCGCTCGAGCGTGGCGCGGGCCAGGTTGTAGTTGAAGAGGGCCTCGACCTTTCCGGCCTCCGCCTGCGAGGCCGCGGTCTGGGCGTTCAGCACCTCCAGGTTGGTGCCCACCCCCGACTGGAAGCGGACGTTGGCGATGCGGAGCGCCTCCTGCGCCTGAGCGATCAAGGCGTCGGCCCCGGCCAGCTCCTCCGCCGCGGACTGGAGGTTGATGTAGGCCTGGCGCACCTCCAGCTCGACGCCCTGCTTCTGCTGCGCCTCGATGGCGCGCAGCTGCTCCAGCCGAAGCTCGGCCTCGCGCACCCGCTCGCGGGTGACGCCCCCGTCGAACAGGTTGAGGGTCGCGGCGAGCGTCACGCTCCAGCTCGTCGACCCGCTGCTGCCGGCGAACAGGCCGCCGGTGTTCGAGTACGCCCCGCTCGCCTGCAGGGCAAGGTTCGGCCGCGCCCCGCTGCGGGCCAGCTCGATGCCGGCCTGGGCGGCGGCCTGCCGGGCGGCCAGCTCGGCGAGCTCCGGCCGGGCCTGGACGGCCCGCGCCACCAGCGCGTCCGCGGTCTCGCGGACCGGCCGGACGGTGAAGGCGTCGGTGAGCCGCAGCGGAGTCGTCAGCGGGAGGTTCAGCACGCCGGCCAGGGCCTGCATCGACTGGGCGATGGCGTTGCGGGCGCGCACCCGGCTCTGCAGCGCTGTGGCCAGGGCCACGTCGGCCTGGACTTCGTCGAACCGCGGCGAGGCGCCGGCCGCCACCCGCGCTCGGGCGACCCGCAGGTTCTCGTTCGCCTGGGCCACGCTGCGCTCGGTCACCTCGAGCCCCGACTGCGCGAGCTGCAGCTGGAAGTAGGCCTGCCGCGCGGCGAAGACGATCTGCTGCTTGATCCGCTCCAGCGTGGCCTCGGCCCCGCGCACGTTGGCCTCCGCCAGCGCGATCTGCGCCTCGAGCGCCCCGCCGGTGTACAGGGGGTACTGCAGGGTGACCCGCGCGTCGTACAGATTCGGCGACCCGGGGGGGATGACGATCGTGTGCAGCTCGCCGTGGGCCAGGAAGCCGATCGTGGTGGCCTGCGCCTCCTGTGTCCGCGTCACGCTGGCCTGCCCGTTGATCTGGGGCGCCTTCGCCCCGCGGGCCTGGGCCAGCTGGGCGCGCGCGATGGCCACCTCGAAGGCCGAGACCCGCAGCTGCTGGTTCTGCTGCAGCGCCATCGCGATCGCCTCCGCGAGGCCGAGCGGCCGGGGAGCGGGCGGGGCCGGCGCCTGCGCGATGGCGGGCAAGGTCAGGAGCAGTACGAGTAGGATCGTCACGATCACTCTCACGTTCGTCCTCCTCCGATGTGTGCGGAGCGCACCTGGCCGCCGCGCGGAGCGGCGCCGTAGAGAAACACCTTGACCGCCTCGGACACGATCGCATCGTAGCCGTATGGAATCACCCGGCGGCCCAGGAACACTTCCTGGGTCATCAGGAACCCGAGCAGCATCCCCGGCAGGGCCCGCGCCGCGATGACCGGATCGAGGTCCCGGCGCACGAGACCGCGGCGCATCCCCTCCCGCAGGAATCCTTCCAGGACGTCGGCGGCATAGGTCGGCAGCAGTTCCATGTACTGCCGGCGGGCCGGCAGGCTGAGGTATGGCAGCGCGGAGAGGAACACCTTCAGGAACGGGGCGTATTCCCGCACGCGGTCCACCATCGCCTGGGCCATCGTCCGCAGCAGATGCTCCATCTCCGCGGGACTGCGGGCCCCCGGAGAGGCGGCCAGCGGCACCAGCACAGGCCGGACGAGGTGCTGGGGAATGTGGATGAGGAGGTCTTCCTTGCTGCGGAAATAGTTGTAGATGCTGCCTTCGGAGAGCTTCGCCGCCTGCGCGATCTCGCTCACCGTGGCCCGGTCGAACCCCTTGCGGGCAAAGACGTGCGCGGCGGCCTCGAGGATCTGGGTGCGCCGGGCCTCTTCCCGCCTCGCTTTGACGTCCGGTGCGACCCGCGGCATCACATTACTGAGTGAATGCTCATTCAGCAAACATTGTCCACCGGGCCGAGGGACAGTGTCAAGGCGCCGCGGGCGGCGCGCATCGGGTCTCCGCCCGATTGCCGCCCCGGAGGGAAAGGCTCTAGACCGGAGGGCAAAGGGGGGTGGGGTTGTGGTCCGGCGGTATGAGCTCCTGAGCTATTTCGTCTTCGCGTACCTGTTCTCGTGGGTGATCGCCGTGCCCCTTGCGCTGCAGCGCGCGGGCGTGATCGAGACCGATCTGCCCTATGCCCTGCACTATCTCACTGCCTACGGTCCGATGCTCTCCGCTCTGCTCGTCACCTGGCGTCTCGGCGGACGCGCCGGCGTCGCCGGGTTCCTGGAGCGCGGGTTCCGCCGGCTCAGCGGGGGCTGGTTCCTCTTCAGCCTCCTCTCCCCTCTTCTCTTCCTGGTGCCGGCCGCGGCCGCCGCGGCGGCGCGCGGCGGCGGAGCCGCGTACCTGCGCGGGCTCGGCCAGGTGAACT
>DASUAK010000302.1:0-2955 GCA_035763845.1 bacterium
ACGTACCCGATGTTCTCCACCGTGGCGAAGCCGAGCGAGGCCGCGACGGCGTAGATGATGCCGTCGATCGCCTCATCGAAGTGCACGTGCCGGTAGATGCCGACGTACAGCGCGGCGAACTTCACCATCTCCTCGATCAGACCGACGATCGCGGCGCTCGCCACGCTGACGGGGATGAACGCCCCGGAGCGCTCGAGGCTCGCCGCCGCGAAGACCGCGGTCTCCAGCAGGGCGGCGCCCACGGCCGCCGCGCCGCCCAGGACGAAGACGCGGCCGACGAGATGGCGCGGCTCGGGCCGGAGATGATCCCGGCGGCGGAAATACCACAGCCAGAAGACCCCCGGCGCGACGGCCAGGGTGAGGAGCCAGGGCATGCTCCCCTATTCGCCCGGGGAGCCCGAACCCCTACGGCCGGGTGACCCCCTACGGCTGGATGAGGCCCTTGCGCACCGCGTAGCGGACGAGCAGGCTGCGGTCGTGCAGGTCGAGCTTCTCCATGATGTGGGCGCGGTGCGTCTGAACCGTCTTCACGCTGATGAAGAGCCGGTCGGCGATCTGCGAGTTGGTCAGGCCCTCGGCGATGAGCACCAGGATCTCGCGCTCGCGGTCGGTGAGGCCGTCGTAACGGCCGGAGCCCTCCCCGCTGCGCATGCGGTCCAGATAGTCCTGCACGACGCTGCGGGCCACCGCCGGGTACAGGAAGGCCTCCCCGCGCGACGCCGCCCGCACCGCCTCGACGAGGTCCGTGGCGGCCGCGCGCTTCAGGACGTAGCCCGCGGCGCCCAGGCGGAGGAGCTGGAAGACGTAGGACTCTTCCTCGTGCATGGTGAGGATGAGGACCTGCACGTCGGGCAGGAGGCGCTTGATCTCCTGGGTCGCCTCCACGCCGTTCTTGTGGGGCATGCTGATGTCCATCACCACGACGTCGGGGCGCAGCGCCTTCGCCAGCCGCACGGCCTCGTCGCCGTCGCGGGCCTCGCCGACGACCTCAACGTCCGCTTGGGCGTCGAGGATCATGCGGATCCCCTCGCGGACCACCGCATGGTCCTCGGCGATCAGGACGCGGATATCGGTTGATGGTACGGGAGCGGGTCTGGCCATCGCAGCCTCCGCACACAGCGTACCAACCGGACGGAGGAGGCGCCTATCGGCTGCGACGCCTATCTTCGGGGTCGGGTCGGGACCCGATGAGCGGTCAGATCGGCTCGCTGCTGTCGAAGGGGTCGGTGGACCGCACCGCCGCTCCCCACAGCCGCAGCAGCGAGAACAGGTAGACGGCACCCGCCGCGGCGCTGACCGCGACCACCGCTGCGGCCGCCAGCCCCAGGGCTCGAAGCACCTTCATGCTCGTGCCTCCCTTCGCCTCCATCCTCTCAGCCCGTACCCCGCCGGCGCAATCCGGGGAGGGCCCGATTCGCTTCGCACAGAACAGCGCATCTGCAATATCGGACCGCCGCCGGATGGCGCCTGGCGGAGGTGATGTGGAGGATGGGAGCATGACACGTGCCGGATCGCACCCGCAGCCGGGCTCCCGCGGCCCGCATCTGTGGCTCCTGGCGCTCGCCGCGGCGGGGATCCTGCTCAGCGCATACCTGACGTGGACGCGCGCGGCCCACGCCCCCGTGTACTGCCCGCTGGGCACCGGCTGCGACATCGTCCAGTCCAGCAGGTACGCCGCGGTGTTCGGGGTCCCGGTGGCCTTGCTGGGCTTGGTCTTCTATGCCGCGCTCGCTGTCATCGCCGCGCGCCCGCTGACGCCGGAGCGCCGCTTCGCCCTGGGACTCCCGCTGGCCGCAGCGGGACTGGGGGCCTCCGCCGTCTTCATCGTGGTGCAGCTCACGGCCATCCGCGCGACCTGCACGCTCTGCCTCGCCTCCGCGGCGCTGTCCGTGGCGATCGCGGCCGTGCTCTTCGCGGGCCGCCCGCGCCGCGTCACCGCCGGACCCTGGGCTGCCGGGACCGCCACCCTGGCGCTCGCCGTCCTCGTCCTGGTCGGGGGCTATGCCGCATCGCGGCCGCCCTCGGCGGCAGCCTCGTACGTGGAGGAACTGGCCAGACATCTGACTAACTCGGAGGTCAAGCTCTACGGCGCCTACTGGTGTCCCCACTGCGAGGATCAGAAGGCGATGTTCGGACGCGCCGCGGGGCTGCTGCCCTACATCGAGTGCGACGGCCGGTCGCCCGTGGGCCAGCCGGCCGTGTGCGCGGCAGCCCAGGTGCGGGCCTATCCCACCTGGGACATCGCCGGGAAGCGGTACGAAGGCGTGCTCTCGCTGGCGCAGCTGGCCCAGCTCACGGGGTACCGGCCCCCGCCGCCGTAGTGCGGGCGAAGAAATCGGGCACCAGCCGGATGGCCCGTGCCGCTGCGGCGCGGTACAACGGGCTCAGGGGGACGACCATGGCCGGCGACGATTCGAAGACGTTCGGCGCGATCTGCGGCCTGTACTGGGAAGGAAGCGCGTGGTACGCGACCTTCGGCGCGACCTGCGCCACCCAGGGTGAGGCCGCCCTCGACAAGACCTGTCCCGTGTACGCCTGCGCCCGCGAGCACGGGGTCGAGCACTGCGGCATGTGCGAGGAGTTCCCCTGCATCCTCCTCGTGCACATGGCGGCGCAGTCGGGGAGCGGCGATCAGCGCATCGCTTCGGCCGCCCTGCGCGGGGAGCTCGGAAACGATCTGTGGGTGGCCTGGGCGCGCGAGCAGCGTACGTGGGTGGCCGCGTACTGCCCCCTGCGGACGGCGCACCGCTGAGGAGGGACCGCGATGGCCCATGACCGGTACACCCGACGAATCTCCGCCGAGGAGGCCGCCGGCGGCTTCGTGATGGTGCTGAAGGATCACCTCGACGTCTTCCCGGCGGCCGGCACGCCGTTCCACGTCGTACACGACGGGCGGCGCCTGCAGGTCCGTGTGGCCGCGGTCCCCTGCGAGTGCCGCGGACCGTCCCAGCCCCA
>DASUAK010000303.1:0-4149 GCA_035763845.1 bacterium
CCGGTGGCGGCGATGGTGTGCGATGACTACTTCGAAGACTGGAGCCGGATCCGCGGCGTCGTCGCGCACGTTCGGACCCGTGAGATCAGGTCGGGCCGAGAGCTGGAGCGCGCACGGCGTCTGCTGCGGCGCAAGTTCGCCCAGTATCGAACCGAAGAGATCAACTCGGTGATTGCGCTGGCGGTGGAGCGGGTCGCGTCCTGGGGGCTGTGAGGAGCACCTACCCGCCGATCTGGATCATGGCGCGCGCCTGCGGGTACATCGACTCGGCGAGGGCGTGACCGAAGGGCCGCCGGAAGGCCCCGGCCTTGAAGATCTCCTTGATCTCCTCGTGCGTGGCGCCGGCGCGCAGCGGGGTGAGCAGGTCGACCTCATCGTCGCGGAGGAGACACAGCCGCAGCCGGCCGTCCGCCGTGAGCCGCAGCCGGCCGCACTTCGCGCAGAAGGGGTTGCTGACCGGACTGATGAAGCCAAGGACGCCGGATGCCTCCGGCAGCCGGTAGGTTCTGGCAGGATCGCCGCCCGAGAGATCGAGCGGGACGAGTGGACCCAACGCGGCCTCTATCTTCTGCATCGTTTCCTCAGATTTCACGACTCCCGCTTCGGCGAAGTCGCCGACCGTGCTGAACGGCATCATCTCGATGAAGCGGATCTCCCAGGGGCGGGCGAGGGTCAGCGCCGCCAGGGGGACGGCGTCCTCGTCGTTGAAGCCGCGCACGATGACGGCGTTGATCTTGATCGGCAGCAGCCCCGCCGCCTCCGCTGCGGCGATGCCCGCGGTGACCTGCCCGACCTGGCCGCCGCGGGTGATCGCGGCGAACTTCGCCGGGTCGAGGGTGTCCAGGCTGACGTTGACGCGGTTCAGCCCGGAGGCGGCGAGCGGCCCGGCCAGCCGGTCGAGCAGCAGGCCGTTGGTGGTGAGGGCGATGTCCTCGATGCCCGGGATGGCATGGATCGCACGCACGAGCTCGACGAGCCCCGGGCGCACTGTCGGCTCCCCGCCCGTCAGGCGGATCTTGCGCACGCCCAGCTCCGCCGCGACCCGGACGAGCGTCAGCAGCTCGTCATCCTGGAGCAGCTCCTCGCTCGGGCGGAAGTCGATGCCGTCCGCCGGCATGCAGTAGACACACCGGAGGTTGCACCGGTCGGTGAGCGAGATGCGGAGGTCGGTGAGCTCTCGGCCGTACTGATCGCGCATGTGGCCTCCAACGATGGACCGATTATAGCATAGCGGATCAGCCCGCTCCGGTTTCCGCATCTTCCCGCCCGCGACGCAACCGGAGGGCGGCGTGATCCGTCTAAGGGGGGGACGGCATGCGCACCTTCGAGCCGGGGCAGGCGGCGCGCTGGACGAGGACCATCACCGAGGCGGACATCCGGGCGTTTGCGGGAATCACCGGCGACGCCAATCCGTTGCACGTCGATGAGGCGTTCGCCGCCCGCAGCCGCTTCGGAGGGCGGATCGCCCACGGGATCCTCACCGCGGGGGTCATCTCCGCCGTGCTGGGGATGCGGCTGCCGGGACCGGGGGGCGTGTACCTCAGCCAGACCCTGCGGTTTGTGCGGCCGGTCCGGCCCGGCGACACCATCACGGCAGAGGCGGTGGTAACCGGGTGGCGTCCGGAGAAGCGGATCCTGATCCTGCGCACGACCTGCGTCAACCAGGCCGGGCACACCGTCCTGGAGGGGGAGGCCGCCCTGCTCGTCGATCCGGTGCCGGGGGAGGGCGGAAAGCAGGAGTAAGTTGACCAGGACTGAATTGGATGGAAGACGCAGGCGGGGGTTGCGTCCCCGGCCCGGATGGGTAGAATAGGTGCGGCAATCACTACGCCCGGTCCTTCCACTACATCCCTTGGACGTGGGGACCGGAGAGAAGGCGGTGAATGGATTGGCACGGAGTGCGACTGCTCGGGCCACACGCCGTTCGTCACGCGTTTCGTCGAACAACCGCTCCCGCAACAAACTCGAGCGCTGTGAGCACGGATTGCTGAGGGCGACCTGCGCCATCTGCCTCCAGATGGAGGAAACCACGGATCTGACGACAGGGCGGCTGGCCCCTGATGAGCGGCCTGCCCGCCGGTCCGGCGACGAGGAAGAGTCCGAGGAGGAAGAGTGAGCGAGCAGCCGCAGATCCCGCCCCTCTACCACCGACCGATGCCGCCGCGCCTGGGCGTGAACTGGCTGGCCCTGATCCTGGGGCCCCTGTGGTACTTCGGGACAGGGCTGTGGGTGCACGGCAGCATCATGCTGTCCATCGCCTTCCTCAGCGGCGGGCTCCTCGCGCCGCTCGTCTGGCTGTACGCGGGCCTGAAGGCGAACGAAGACCTGCTCGAGGCTCGCCTGGCGCGCCGCAGCGTCTATTAGGTCGGCTCGCACAAGGCAGCAGTGTTGAGGGGACCGGCTGTCGGTCCCCTCGCTCATTTCCGACGGCGCTGCGGTACGGGCCCTGCTGCGGTACGGGCCCTGTAGTATAATCGGGTCGCCGGGCCGCCGTAGCTCAACCCGGCAGAGCACCGCACTTGTAATGCGGGGGTTACCGGTTCGACTCCGGTCGGCGGCTCCAAAATCCCGCGACAGGTTGCATTTTCGAGTTTCCCCGCTCCGCCGCCCGAGAATCTGTAAGCCCCGTGTAAGCCAAGTCGCCTCGGAAGGCCGCCTCCAGCTTCGCCAGTGTCGCGTCCCGGTCCAGCCGCCGGCCCTCTTTGATCTGGTGCAGGTAGGTCGAGAGGGTAAAGGCAGCGCTTGAGTGGCCGAGTTGCGCCGTGACATAGGGGAGGGGTTCCCCGAACGCAAGGAGCAGGCTTCCGAAGGCGTGGCGCAACGTGTGGATCTTCACACCCTCCAGCTTCAGCGTTCTCATCGTCTTGCGCCATGCCTTGACGTAGTAGTGGTAGTTGAGGTAGCCGCCGTTGGCACTCGGGAAAAGGATCCCGCCCGTACCATACTGCGGAAGGTCGAACAGCATTCGGCGCAGGGGCGGCAGCATGTCCACGGCTCTGTGGCTCGCCTCCGTCTTGAGCGGCGCTGGGTCGCGCCCCTCGGCACCATAGAGATGGGACGGTTTCTGCCGGCGGACGTAAACCTTGCCCGCGTCCAGGTCGACATCGGCCCACGTCATAGCCGTCGCCTCGGCGAACCGGCAGCCCGTGAGCAGCAGGAAGAAGGTGAAGGGCTGCCAGCGGGAGGCCATTCCGGCCACAATCGCGGAGAGGACGTTGACGCTGATATCTTCGTGAACCCTCCGAGGGATCGCCGGCAGGCGAACAGGGTTGCGGGGTATGAGCTCGTTGTCCACCGCATCCTCCAGCGCTTTGCTGGCCACGGCGAGGGTTCTGCGCGCGGTAGGCGCGGTTAGCTTCGCGGCGAGTTGCGAGAAGTCGGCCGGCTTGAGGTCGCCGATGAACCGGTCGCCCAACGCGGGCAGGAGATACAGTCGGATGAGGCTTTCCTCCCGCTGGCGTGTCGTCGGAGCGACTTTCCGTGATTCTCGCCAGGTTTGGAGGTATTCAGCGAAGGGGACGGCTTCCGGGATGACAGTTCCGCCGATCTTCTTGAGCCGCTCGCGGTGCGCGATCTCGTCGCGTAGATGTAGTGCGTTTCGCTTGTTGGAGCCGGCCGCTACGTACCGAATCTTACGGTTCGCGCCCTGGCGGTACCCCACGTAGTATTGCGTGCCATTGTGAACCAACCAGGCCATCTCTGCGGGCCCCCTCGCTCACCAGTCCGGTCCCTTGTAGTTTGGCGAGGAGGTCCCTACAGCTCCTGCCGAACGCGCTCCGAAAGGCCGTTCCGCACCAATAGCCGGATCGCTTCTGGATCGAATCGAACCGCCCGGCCAACCTTGATGCAGGGTAGAGTGCCGTTGTCAGCCCAGCGATAGATTGATTGACGGCTGACTCGGAGGATCTCGGCGACCTCATCCGCTGTCATTAGACGGAAGGTGCCGGCCTGTTTCGCCATCAGCGGGAGAGGCTGTGCGCTATTCACAAGTGCCCTCCTCGTACGGGCAGAAGTGGTGTATTCGCCGGGTCAAGGATCACCTGTGCGCGGTGTTCCCCATAATCCCCCGCACCTTCCTCGCCAGGGCCCCCCTAGCATCGCACGTGCCGTGGGCGTATCGGGCAGCGTCACTGTCGAGCATTCAGCGCG
>DASUAK010000304.1:0-10726 GCA_035763845.1 bacterium
GATCCGGCGTCTCCCCCGGCTCCGGCCTGGCCGACCGCCGAGAACCCGGCCCTGCTCCGTCAGCCCGCGCGGGCGGAGGCCGGCGGGCCGGGAACGCCCGGCGAGGCCGCGGCGTTCGGTCCGGCGCCCGTCGGACCGCCCGCGTTCGCCGGGGAGTACCTGCGTCTCTTCATCTATCTACTGCCGTTCCTCGTGTACGACGCGTCCATCGTCGCCGTCGCCTGGGACTCGCGCCGCCGTCAGATGCGGCGCCTCACACGCATCGGATGGACAGTGCTGACCCTCGTCCTCCCCTACCTCGGCGCTCTGCTCTACCTCTGGCGCCGCAAGGCCTGAGTCTGCTTTCCGTTCAGCCGACGCTACCATCTCCGCGGGTTCGACGCCATGCCTTGATTGGGTCATTGGAGGGTGTTCGGCATCAACTCGGTTCGAACCGAGTTGATACCGAACAGAGCCGAATAGTCCATCCGGGGCATTGCACGGGGGAGGCGAGCGCGGCAGGATAGCCCTGATCAGCTTCGAGGAGGTGGTCGAGGCAGGCTGACAGGGCGCGCTGCGGAGTTCCCCGAACATGGTCGGGCAGGCCCCCCGTGCTCGAGAGGAGACTGCCCGTGACCGACCGCTTCGCGCTGCTGGACGAATTCATCCAGGAGAGGATCGCCGAGACCCATCTGCCCTCGGTTGCCATCGGCCTGCTGGAGCGCGGCGAGCTGGTGCACGCGCGCGGCTTCGGCTACAAGGACAGCGAACGGGGCCTGGCGGCCGGCCCGCGCACGCTGTACGGCCTCGGCAGCGTGACGAAGTCCTTCACCTGCCTGGCGATCATGCAGCTGCAGGAGCACGGCCGGCTGCGCGCAGACGATCCGGTGGACAACTACGTGCCCCTGCGCGTCCGCCCGTCCGGCCGGCCGATCACGCTCCACCATTTCATGACGCACAGCAGCGGGATCCCGGCGCTGGCCTACGCCGAGGCGGTGATCCGCCACGCCGCGGGCGCGGCGGACAGCTACCTCCCCATGGCGAGCTACGACGACATGCTGACGTTCGTGAACGGAGCGGAGGACTGGGTCGAGGCCGCGCCGGGGCAGCGCTGGTTCTACCTCAACGAGGGCTACATCCTGCTGGGCGCCGTCATCGAGAAGGTGAGCGGCCGCCGGTATCAGGACTACGTCCAGGAGCATATCCTCGATCCGCTCGGGATGAGCCGGACGTTCTTCGACAAGTCGCGCGTCGACGCCGACCCGGACGTCGCCGTACCGTACGTCGTGACCAAGGACAAGACGCAGCAGCCGTCCCGCTATCTCTACGGGCGGCTGACCAGCGACGGGGGCCTGATCAGCAGCGTCGAGGACATGAGCCGCTACGTGCGGATGTACCTGGAGGGCGGCCGCACGGGCGGGGCCCGCGTGGCGAGCGAGGCGTCGCTGGCGGCGATGATGACCGGGTACGTGGACCTGCTGCCCGAGGCGTATCCCGGCGATCCCGGCCAACCCACGGGCCGGTACGGATACGGGCTCAGCGCATACCCGGACTTCTTCGGCCACCGCCTTGTCAGCCACAGCGGGAGCGTACTGGTCAGCACCGCCTACATGGGCTTCATCCCCGAGCGGGAGATCGGCGTGATGGTCCTGGCCAACGGCAGTGGGTATCCCCTCTCCCAGATCGGGGACGCCTCGCTCGCGGTGCTGTTGGGTGAGGATCCTTTCAGCCTGCCCGGGATCAGGAGCGAGCGCGCCCTGGAGCAGCTGACGGGACGTTACGAGACGTACAGGGGCACCTACGGGGGCACGGTGTCGCGGGCCGGGGACTTCCTGATGCTCAAGATCGAGAACAAGCTACTGTCGCAGACGGTGCCGCTCGTGCCGGTCGAGCTCGGTCCCGACCGCGCGCGCTTCTTCACGCTCGCGCTGGGCCGCCGCCTCTGGGTGGAGTTCACGACGCGGAACGGCGAGGTGGAGCTGATCTACGAGCGGTACAAGATGCGGCGCACGGGACGCTAGGCGATCACCCTGCGGTCGATGAACTCGCGAAGCAGCAAGTTCATCCGCACCGGCTCGCGGGCGAAGAGGTGGTGCCCTCCCCCGGCGATCGTGACCAGGGGCGCGCCGGTCACCTCGGCGATGGCCGCCCCCCGGGACCACGGCACGATGGCATCGTCGGAGCCGTGCACGATCAGCAGGGGGCAGCGGATGGAGCGGTAAACTGCCCGCGCCGCCTCCTGATCCTCCCGCAGGCGGGCGAGCTGGCGGGGCGCGGCCTCGGAGGCGGTGAGGACATCGGCCGTCGTCTCCAGCCCCCAGCCCACGGCGTCCTCGATGTGCTTCGTGGAGTGGGGCTCGGTGAAGACCCGGGAGATGAAGAACTCGACGAAACCCCGGTAGTCGCGGCGCCAGTAGTGACGGTTGTACTTGGCCCAACTCTCGCCGGTCGGCAGCACCTCGTCGAACGGGTACGCCGCCCGGGCCGACGGACCGCCCAACGGCGATGAGGAGCCGGCCAGCACCATCCCCAGGACACGGTCCGGGTGCTGCGCGGCGAGGAGTGCGGCGTGCCAGGCGCCGCGGGAAAATGCCACCACCACTGCCCGGGCGATGCCCGCCTCGTCCATCACGTCGATCGCGTCCCGGACGTGCTCCGCTTCAGTGTAGGCCTCCGGCGAGGTGGGGCGGCCGGAGCGGCCGTTGCCGCGAGGGTCGAC
Organism: bacterium; assembly: GCA_035763845.1. Taxonomy (GTDB): domain Bacteria; phylum Sysuimicrobiota; class Sysuimicrobiia; order Sysuimicrobiales; family Kaftiobacteriaceae; genus Kaftiobacterium. The sequence continues at coordinate 2,699 of DASUAK010000304.1, forward strand.
GGTGACGACCCGGTGGCGCCGGGCGAAGTACGGAACCTGGAACTTCCAGGTGCGGGCGTGCACGATGTCCCACGCGGGCAGGAAGAGCAACGGCGGATCACCCACACCGGAGACCTCGTAGTGGAGGCGCACTCCGCTGCGGCTGATGTGCCCCTCGCGATCGGGCGGGAAGGCCCGCCGCTCCTCGCTCATCGACCGAGGAGGCGGGCGATCTCCCGCGCGGCCCGCCGCGCGCCGTCGCGCGGCACGTCACGGTACGTCACCGGCGCGCCGATCAGCCCCTGGAGCGCCTGGGCGACGCGGCCGGGGGTCAGCGTGTCGTACTCCAGGCGGTTGCGGGCCCCGTAGTACCGGAGCCGGAAGTCCACGTGATGCTGCTGTTCCCAGTGCGCCCGCAGGGGGACGTGGGCGAACGGCCGGCGGGCGGCGACCAGCTCCATCGTCGTGGTGAGCCCGCCCTGCACGATCGCGGCGTCGGCGCAGGCCAGATGCTCGAAGAGGTTGTGGACGTAGGCGCGCTTCTCCAGGCCCGGGATTTCCGGCAGCGTGGCGGGATCGATGCGCGGCCCCGTTACCATCACCATCCGCGCCTGCGGGGAGGTCTCACGCAGCTGGGCGTACCCCTCGGCGACACGGTCCAGCAGGCTGCAGCCGACGTGCGTGCCCCCCACGGCGGAGAGGAGCAGCGGATAGCCGGTGCCGTAGCCGAGCCGCCGGCGCAGGGCCGCGGGGTCGTGATAGGCCGCCGGGTCGAATGGCAGCACGTAGCCCACCGGAGTGTACCACCCCTGAGCCCACTCCCGGATGGTGGGCAGGCCCGGCCCGAAGGGCGCGTCCGGAAGCTCCTCGAGCTCGCCGATGTACAGCGACAGGTCGCGCAGGCGCGGGTAGCGCGCGCGCTGCTCGATCATCTCCGCGTTGTAGTCGGCGCACAACGCCGCCTCGCGCGGATCGCCCTCCGGATCGACCGGTAGGAAACCGATCACGTCGGTCAGCCAGACGTAGGGCGCGCACTTCAGCTCGGGGTTCTCGTGGAGGAAGTAGTCCACTTCCCAGGCCTCGTCCCCGATCCAGAGGTCGTACGCCCCGTCCCTCGTGATGTCGTGGAAGAGCATGAAGTTGGCGACGAAGATCTCGTCGAGGCGGCGGAAGGCGTAGAAGGCGTGGAGCCGGTGCTCCTCCGCTTCCGCCTCCCAGTGCGCCGTCTCGCGCGCCTGCCGGTGGCTCTCGGGATGGATGATCTCGCCGGCCGCCTCGAGGGCCTCGGTGACCGGGTGCTGGGCCCACCAGTGGATCTGCAGATCCGGCACAAGGGCCCGCAGCTCCCGGGCGATGGCCAGATCCCGCTGGATGTGGCCCAGGCCGATCGACGAGGAGACGAACAGGGCCCGCCGGGGACGGCTCAGGGCGTGGTGCCAGATCGTGCTGCGGGCCGGCTGCCGCTCCGACGCCCGCGCCGCCGTCGTCTGGATGAAGTCGTTCATGGCCAGGTTCACCTGCACAGGATGTCGTCCCATCGGCGCGTGGCCGGAGCCTTCGAGGATCACCAGGCGGCCACCCGTCAGCTCAGCGTAGCGCTCCCCCCGGGCCAGCGGCTGGCAGTCGTCGCGGTCGCCGTGGATGACGAGGACGGGGCACCGCACCTGCCGGCAGAGGGCCTCGGCTACCTCCTTCGTCGCCACAGGGGACGGGGCGTGCAGCCGCGTGATCAGCGTCTCCGCGGTGGTGTCGAGGCCCCACGCGACGAGGTCGTCGTAGAGCTTCGTGGAGTGCGGCTCGGGAGTCATCCAGCCTGAGTGCCACTCCAGGTAACCGCGGAAGTCGCGCCGCATGTAGTGCCGGTTGTGCTTCGCCCATCCCTCGTCGGTGTCCAGGACGTCCTCGAAGGAGTGGCGGCTCCAGTGTGGATGGGAGGGCGCGATGAAGGGCATCCCCGGCGCGAAGGCGATCAGGCCCAGCACGCGGTCGGGGTGACGGGCCGCGACGAGGGTCGACAGTCGTACCCCCGAGCACAGCGCGGCGAGCACCGCCCGGGCCGTCCCCGTGGCCTCCATGACCGCGAGCGTATCGGCCAACACCTCCTCGTCGCCGTATGCCTCGGGAGTGGCGGGGCGGTCCGAGCGACCGTTGCCCCTCGGGTCGAACGCGACGACCCGGTAGCGCTCGGCGAGATACGCGATCTGGCCCTTCCACATCCGGGAGTGCACGATCGGGAAGGTGGGCATGAGCAGCACGGTCGGCGCGCCGGCGCCGAAGACCTCGTAGAAGATGCGGACGCCGTCCCGCTCGACGTGTCCCTCCTGATCCGGATAACGTGCCCTCATGGGTGTCCCCGTGCTTTCTGCTCGACCTGCACCACTCCTGCCTCGTCGGGGAGGCGATCGATGGTCACGAACTTTGCCCCGGCGGCCCGGAGCCGCTCGATGATGCCCGGGAGCGCGGAGGGCACCGAGGCCGGCCAGGTGTGGAGCAGCACGATCGCGCCCTCCCCGCGCGCGAGGACGCCGCGCACCGCCGCTTCCTCCACCTCCCGCGGGGTCCGGGCCACCTCCCACTCGTCGACCTCGACGTCCCAGCCGACGTGCCGGTAGCCGAGCTCGCTGAGGAGACGCGTGAGGCGCGCGTCGCCGGCGCACTCGCCCCACGGGCACCGGAACCACGGCCGGGAGTCTACGCCGGTGACGCGCTCGATGATCCGAGCGGCCTCCTGCAGGTCGGCGGCGATCCCTTCGTCGGAGAGCAGGTTCATTCGGACGTGGTAGAAAGAGTGGCTGCCGATGCGGTGCCCGTCCTGGGCGATCTCCCGCGCGAGGTGAGGATACGCCTCCACCCACCGCCCCTGAAGGAAGAAGGTGGCGCGGACCTCGAAGCGGCGGAGGATCTCCAGGATCTCCCCGGCGACCCAGCCGGGACAGTGCGGCCGGTCGGGGTGCTCCGCGTCGAAGGTGAGCGCCACGTTCATCCGAGCAGCCTCGCGGCCAGCTGCACCACGCCCCACGCGGCCAGCACCACCCCGGCGGGTTTCGTGATCCGCCGGCCCCAGGGCATCGCCCGCTCCGCAGACATGACCGCGCCCAGGGCCAGCATCCACCCCAGGTGGGCGACGCCCACCGCGAACATGAGCAGCATCAGCGTCCAGCAGCAACCGACGCAGAACAGCCCATGCCGCACGCCGAGCTGCCAGGCCTCCCAGGCCGGACGCCGGCCGTGCCAGCGGCCCGCGAGGAAGGCAAACGGGGACCGGCACTCCGCCAGGCACCGCTCCTTCAGGGCGGTGAACTGGTAGAGGCCCGCGGCCAGCAGGATGGCCGGCGGGATGCTCCAGGCCGCCGCCTCCAGTGCGGCAGCACGCTCGACCAGAGCGTGGAGCCAGGTGTCCCCCAGGAAAGCGAGGGCGCCGAACACGGCCCAGATGGCGATGTACCCTGCGCCCAGCAGCGCGAGCAGCAGGTCGCGGTCCGCACGCACCCCGATCGCCCGGTGGAAGAGGTTCAGCAGAGGCAGCGTGCCGGGCAGCATCATCGCGATCGTCATCACGACCCACCCGGCGACGAAGACGGGCAGGCGGAGGACCGGAGAGGGATGGCCCTCTCCGGCCCCGTGGTGTGATGCGACCTCGTCGTGGTGCAGGTGCGCCCCTTCGGGGGATGCCCCCCACAGCGCCAGGACCAGCCACGCCGCGAGCACGAGCACGCCCAGGGCGAGCCGGTAGGATCGATCGTCGTTCGGCGAGCGGATCATCCCCAGCATCGGCGGGCCTCCTGTCGCCTCAGGCCTTGAAGGTAAAGGTGCCCAGGATCGCGTTGCGGCCCTTGAACTCCCAGACCATGCCGTGCTGGGGGATGTTGGCCCGGATGCTCGGCGCCTTGCCGACGTAGGCCGCCGAGCCGGGGATGGTGCTGAAGATGCTGTCCACCAGCGTCGTCGCCCGCCCCGTCAGGTCGGTGTAGGGCTCCATCTCGCCGACGAAGGCGTCCCCCACGCGGACGGTGCCCCTGCCCTCGCGGATGTCGAACTCGATCGGCGCGTCGTAGACGCCGAGCACGTCGCCGATCAGCGGCGCCAACTCGGCGAGCGGGCCGCCCAGCTTGCCGGTGTGGGCGGCGAGGATGGCGTTCTTCTGCTCCGGCGTCGCCTTGCTGTCCACGAAGACGGCGACCTTCCAGTCGCCCTTCAGCACGTTGCCGGGGATGTGCACCCCGAGGGCCAGGGTGAGACCGGCCACGCTCACGCCGTTGATCTCGCCCTTGTCGTAGTGATAGGCGATGAGCGAGTCGCACGTCCCCTGGTCGGGGTCGTCGCCGACCCAGCACGGGCAGACCGCCTTGCAGGAACAGGCTTCGAGCAGCTTGCCTTCGACCGCGTATCCCATCGGTCACCTCCCACGAGTATTGGCGTCCACGATAAGGCCTGGCGGCCCGGAGGACATCGTAGGCGGTACCGACGGTCCGGTGAGATCTCGGCCGGCGGCCATCGGCAGAACTACCGATGCGGGGTCAGGAGGGCGCGGGGAGGTCCAGCCCCTGGCGCACGGCCCAGGCGGCGATCTGGGCGCGGGTGTGCATGCCCAGCTTGTTCATGATGTGCTCGACGTGCGTGATCGCGGTGCGCTCCGAGACCCGCAGTTGGGCGGCGATGTCGCGGTTGGTCAGCCCGCGCGCAATCAGCACCGCGACCTCGCGCTCACGGGCCGTGAGCGGGTCCGCGGGCGTCTGCATCCTGCCGGTCGGCGCCCGCGGCGGGGTCTCCAGGGCGAGTCCGATGGCGGCCTCGACGTCGAGCGCCCGCCCGGCACGCCACTCGGCCTCGAAGACGTCGGGCGCGAGGGAGGCCCTCAGGCCGCTCAGCGTCCGGTCATGCTGCCCCCGATCGGTGCCGGGCAGCGGCACACCCAATCCCTCCCGCAGCGCGTCCGCCGCGGAGAGGACGCGCGCCGACGATCCGGCCTGCCCCCAGGCGAAGAGGACCGCGGCCAGCCCCTCCAGGCACTGGGCGATCCCCCGGCGGTCGTCCCGAGCATGGTACAGTTCGAGGCTCTCGACGAAGTGGGCGCGTGCCTGATCGTGGTCTCCCCGCCCGTGGGCCAGGAGACCGAGGTTCCAGGTGGTCCACGCCATGCCCCAGCGGTAGCCGACGCGGCGGAAGACGGCCAGCGACTGCTCGTGCAGGGCGAGCGCCTCCTGACCTTCTCCACGGTCGCGCGCAGCCAGGCCCAGGTCGAACAGCGCCCAGGCGATCCCGCGCTCATTCCCGATCGACCGCCAGATCTCGAGGGCCGCCTGATACCGCCGCGCGGCCTCGTCCCCTCGGCCGAGGGAGCGGGCGGCGTGCCCGAGGAAGGCCTGTGTGATCGCCCCCTGCCGCCGGAGGCCTTCCGCTTCCCAGAGGACGTGCGCCTCCTCGAGGAGCGCGAACGCCTGCTGCGCATCGCCCACGCTCCAGGCAAGAATGCCGGAGGCCAGGAGCAGTCCGGCGCGCAGCGTGCCCGACGGGCCCCCCGCTGTCCGCAGGACCTGCTCCAGCTGCCCGCGCCCTTCCGTGAGATTGCCGTGGAGATAGAGGACCCAGCCCAGTCCGCTGCCCAGCCGGGCAGCCGTGGTGAGGTCGCCCCGCCGCAGTGACCAGTCGAGGGCGGCGCGCACGTTCTCTCGCTCCCTCCAGAGCCGTTCCATCGCCGCTTCCTCGTCCGGCGAGATCAGCGCGGCCTCGGCCTGCCCGGCGAGGTCGGCGAAGTGGGCGGCGTGATGGGTCCGGACCTGCTCCAGCTCGCCGGCCGCGGCCAGCCGCTCCATCCCGAACTCCCGAATCGTCTCCAGCATGAAGATGCGTGTCGTCCCGCCGGATGCCATGCGCCGCAGGAGGCTCTTGTCCACGAGCGAGGCCAACCCGTCCAGCACGTCGACGTCGGCGCCGGCGCAGACCGTCTCGGCCGAGTCGAGGGCCACCCCGCCGCGGAAGACGGCGAGATGGCGGAAGAGCCGCTGCTCGGCGGGCGTGAGGAGCTCGTAGCTCCAGGAGACGGCGGCGTGGAGCGACTGGTGGCGGTACGGCGCGTCGCGCGGGCCGCTCGTGAGCAGGCGGAGCTGATCGCGGAGGCGATGCGCGATCTCCTGCGGGGTAAGGATCTTGATCCGGGCGGCGGCCAACTCGATGGCGAGGGGCAGCCCTTCCAGCCGGGCGCAGATCTCGGCGATCGCGGCCGCGTTCTCCGCGCTGAGGGCGAAGTCCGGCTGGACGGATCGGCAGCGGTCGACGAACAGGACGACCGCGGGGTTCCGGAGGAATGCGGCGGCGTCCGCGGCGGCCGGGGTGGGAACGGGCAGCGGAGAGAGCGGGAACTCACGCTCCCACTGCAGGCGCAGCCGCTCCCGGCTCGTCGCGATCATCTTGAGATCGGGGCAGACCTCGAGAAGCTCCCGGATATAGCGCGTGGCCTCCATCACCTGCTCGAGGTTGTCCAGGACCAGCAGGGTCTGGCGGGGCTTGAGGTACTCCTCGAGGCTGGCGATGAGGGTGCGCCCGGGTGTCTCCCCCACCCCCAGGGCCTGCGCCAAGGCCGGCACCACGGAGTGGGGATCGGTGAGATGCACGAGGGTGACGAAGAAGGCGCCGTCGCGGAATCCGTCGATCAGCTCGGCCGCGGTCTGCAGGGCGAACCTCGTCTTCCCGACGCCGCCCGGCCCGGTCACCGCCAGCAGGCGGACGTCGTCCTGGCGCAGCAGCGCGACGGCGCCGCGCAGCTCCTCTTCCCGCCCGACGAACGGCGTCGGCTGCGCCGGCAGGTTGTGCTTGTGGGCGTCGAGCGTCCGGAGGGGCGGAAAGGCCTCGGGCAGCGCGGGGTGCAGGATCTGGAAGAGCGCCTCGGGCCGCTGCAGATCCTTCAGGCGGTGCTGGCCCAGATCGCGCAGGGACACCGCTTCCGGCAGAGCCTGCTCCAGGATGACCCGCGACGCGTCGGAGATGACGATCTGTCCCCCATGCGCGGCCGCGCAGATGCGTGAGGCGCGGTGGACATCAAGCCCGACGTACGTGCTGCCGGAGGCGAGGGGCTGGCCCGTGTGGATGCCGATCCGCGCCCGCAGGACCTCGCCGGCCGGCCACCGCTGCTCCGTCAGCGCGCGCTGGACGGTGACCGCGGCGGAGACGGCGTCGCTCACCCGGGAGAAGACGAAGAAGCCTGCGTCGCCGACCGTGTCGATGCGGTGCCCGGCGTGCGTACCGGCCGATTGGACGAGGATCTCCTGGTAGCGGGCAAGCACGCCGGCATACCGGTCGCCGAGGCGCTGCAGCAGGCGCGTCGATCCCTCGATGTCGGAGAAAAGGAAGGTGACCGTTCCGGCCGGCAAGGTGGGCATCGTGTCCCCCAGCGTATCGCAGGGCTGTTCGCCCTGTCGCCCGGGTTCCCTCGTCTTGTCGGAGGGAGCGCCGGAGCGCGCGGATCAGCGGCGGGAGGGAGTGGTCCTGCGGGGCCGCGCACGCCCCCGGCGCCTCCGGTCCTGCTCGCTTCCGCGCACGCCCCCACGGGGACGGCGGATCACGGAACCGGACGGGGAGCGGGCGGCGCCGTAGGCCGCCAGCCCTGCCTCGGTGATGTAGCCCTCGGCCAGGTCGCGGGCGACCAGCTCCACCGGACGCTCGCGCGGATCGCCGAAGCCGCTGCCGCCCGACGCTTCCACGACGATCGCGTCGCGGGAATCGCGCAGCTCGACCAGGGTCGTCTCCCGCTTCCCGTTCCGGCGGGCGCCGTTCCGCACGACACCCCCGTGCACGGTGAAGCTCGCCTGTCCGCCCTGCATGCCCCCGAGCAGCCCCTCCATCGGCGCGCCCATCCCGTGGGGCAGGACGTTGACGAGCGCGGGCGGGCCGTCGCCGTCGGCCTTGCGCAGCACGAGGCGCTGGCCGAGCCCCCCGCGGTTGGCGCCGGGCCCGCCGGTGTCGGGGATCAGCTCCTTGCGCTCCACCAGCAGCGGCGTCCGCTGCTCGAACATCTCCACCGGGACGTTCCCCGCCGAGGTCGGATACATCAGG
>DASUAK010000305.1:0-3616 GCA_035763845.1 bacterium
GCTGGCGCTCCCCGAGTCGTACTACGCCGGGCTGCGGCGGGAGTACGCCGCCCGCCGGGACATCCTGCTGCCGGCGCTGTCAGGCGCGGGGTTCTCCTTCCGCCGGCCCGAAGGAGCCTACTACGTGATGGCGGACTTCTCCGGGATCCGCTGGCCCCGTCCGCGGGACGGATCGGCCGCCGCCGACCGGGCGTTCGCCGAGTTTCTCGCCGTGCAGATCGGCGTGGCCGTCGTGCCGGGGGGCAGCTTCTACGAGGACGGCGCCGACGGCGCCCGCTACGTCCGCTTCAACTTCGCTAAGGAGGCCGCGACGCTGCGGGAGGCCGCCTCCCGTCTGGCCCGGCTCACCACCGGCGAGTCGAGGCGATGAGCCCGAGCTACGTCAGCGTGACCGAGCTGCCGGGCTCGGGCGCGACGCGGGAGCAGTTGAGCATGCTGTACACGCGCTACCGGCTGGCCGCCTCACACGCGGCCGGAAAGGATGTGCTCGAGGTGGCCTGCGGGCCGGGGATCGGACTCGGCTATCTCGCCCGGGCGGCCCGCGCCGTCGTGGGCGGCGACTTCGATGAGACGATGCTCCGCCAGGCCCGCGCCCACTACGGCAGCAGGGCGCATCTCGTGCGCCTCGACGCCCATACCCTTCCGTTCGCCGGCGGCGTCTTCGATGTCGTGCTGCTGTACGAGGCCCTCTACTATCTGTCCGCGCCCGAGCGCTTCCTGCGCGAGGTCCGGCGGCTGCTGCGGCCTGAGGGGACGCTGCTGATCAGCACGGTGAACCGCATCTGGGACGGCTTCAATCCGAGCCCGTACACCTTCCATTACTTCTCCGCGCCGGAGCTGCGCGCGTTGCTGCGGGACGAAGGGTACGCCGCCCGACTGTACGCCGGCTTCCCGGCGCGCGCCCGCGGCGCGAAGGAGGCGGCGCTCGCCGCGGCCCGGCGGACCGCGGTGGCGCTCCACCTCATCCCGCCCAGCATGAAAGGGAAGACGGTGTTGAAGCGGCTGATCTACGGCCGCCTCGAGCCGCTGCCGGCGGAGGCGCGCGACGGCATGGCCCCCTCCGCGGAGCTGACCCCCGTGGCCGACGGCGACGCCGCGGGCGCGTTCAAGGTGCTGTACGCGGTGGCGCATCCGGCATGAGCGCCTCACCGACCTCCCGCCGCCTCACCCTGCTGCTGGGGGACGCCGTCCTCATCGCGGCGGCCATCCTCGGCGCGGCCTGGCTGCGGTTCGACGGCCGCATCCCGCGCGAGGTGATCGCGCAGCTGCCGGCCACCGTCGCGCTCAGCATCGTCATCAAGCTGGCCGTCTTCGCCCGCACCCGGATGTACGCGCTGAGCTGGGCCCAGGTCAGCCTGGTGGACATGCTCGGCGTCGTCTTCAGCGTGACGATGGGATGGGCGGCCTTCGCCGCGGTGGTCATGGCCCTCCGCCAGGACGGGTTCCTGGGCGGCTTCTCCCGCGCGATGCTGCTGCTGGACTACGTGCTGACCCTGCTCGCCGTCGGCGCCTTCCGGATCGCGCCGCGCGTGTACCGCAACCTGACCTACGCGCCCCCCGCCGGCGGCCGGCGCGCGCTGATCGTGGGCGCGGGCGCCGCCGGGGACCAGCTGGCCCGCTCGCTGCACCAGACGCCGGGCTCGGGCTATACGGTGGTGGGCTTCGTGGACGACGACGCCGGCAAGCGGGGGACGGTGATCCACGGCCTGCGCGTCTTCGGCACGCGCGAGGAGATGGGCTCGATCATCCGCGAGCAGGGGATCGAGGCCGTCCTCATCGCCATCCCCTCCGCGCCGTCGCGGATCATCCGCCAGTTCGTCTCCGCCTCGCGCGAGGCCGGGGTGCGGGAGATCCGCATCGTCCCCGGGCTGGACCAGCTCCTGAACGGCAAGCTGAGCTTCAACGACCTGCGCGAGGTGCAGCTCACCGACCTCCTTGGACGCGAGCTGGTCACGATCGACAAGACGGGGATCGGGGGCTGGCTCCGGGACCGCGTCGTCCTGGTCACCGGCGCGGGGGGATCGATCGGCTCCGAGCTGTGCCGCCAGCTCGCCGCCTTCCATCCGCGCGGGCTGGTCTTCCTGGACCGCGACGAGTCGGGCGTGTTCTGGGTGGAGCAGGACCTCCGGCGGCTGGAGCAGCCCGGGGTGGGGCTGATCGCCGACGTGCGCGATCCCGTGCGCATGCGCGAGATCCTCGCCGCACACCGCCCGTACGTCGTCTTCCACGCCGCGGCCTACAAGCACGTCGGCATGATGGAGCGCCACCCCGAGGAGGCCGTGGCGACCAACGTCCTGGGGACGCGCACGCTGGCCGAGGCCGCGGTGGAGGCGGGGGTCGAGACCTTCATCCTGATCTCCACGGACAAAGCCGTGAACCCCACCTCCGTGATGGGGGTCACCAAGCGGATCGCCGAGCAGGTCTGCCTGGCCCTCGGCGCGCGGCAGACCACGCGCTTCGTCGCGGTGCGCTTCGGCAACGTCCTCGGCAGCCGCGGCAGCGTCGTCCCCGTCTTTCAGGAGCAGATCCGCCAGGGCGGTCCGATCATCGTCCGCGGCGAGAAGATGCGGCGCTACTTCATGGCCACCTCCGAGGCGGTGCTGCTGGTGCTGCAGGCCGCGGTGATGGGGCAGGGTGGGGAAGTCTTCGTCCTGGACATGGGCGAGCCGGTGCGGGTCGTGGACCTGGCGCGCGAGCTGGTCCGCCTCTCCGGCCTCGAGCCGGGGACCGACGTGCCCATCGTCATCACGGAGCCCGAACCCGGGGAGAAGGAATACGAGGACCTGCTCATGGCCGAAGAGGGTACCCTGTCCACGCTCCACGACCGCATCTTCGTCGCCCGGCACAGCGACCCGGTCTCCGCGTCCTCGGTGCTGGCGCAGGTCGAGCAGCTGCGCGGCTGCGTGGAGCGGCGGGACGTCGCGGGACTGGTCCGGGTCTTCACCGCCCTGGTGCCGACCTACCAGCCGTCCGCGTACCTGACCGAGGCAACCGCCTCGGGAGCGAGGCATCCGCGGCGATGAAGGCCATCATCCCCGTGGCGGGATTCGGGACCCGGCTCCGCCCCCACACGCACACCCAGCCCAAGGCGCTGATGCACGTGGCCGGGAAGGCCATCCTGGCCCACATCATCGACGAGCTGGTCGCGGTGGGCGTGGACGAGGTGGTCCTCGTCACCGGGTATCTCGGCGAGAAGATCGAAGCGTTCGCCCGTGAGCACTACCGGGACCTCCGGCTGCACTTCGTCGCCCAGGACGTGCCGCTCGGCAACGGCCACGCGGTGTACGTCGCCCGGGAGCACCTGGACGGCAAGCCCGTCGTGCTGATGTTCGGCGACACGATCATCAAGGGGGACCTCGCCGGGCTGCTGGCCCGGCGCGAGTCGCTGGCGGGCGTCAAGCCGGTCGACGATCCCCGCCGGCTGGGAGTCGTCGAGCTGGATTCGCACGGCCGGATCACGAAATTCGTCGAGAAGCCTGAGCATCCGACGACGAACCTGGCGCTGATCGGTGTCTACCACATCTGGAATTCCTCGGCCCTGGCGGACGCTCTCGACCGTCTCGTCCGCGAGAACCGGCAGGCCCGCGGCGAGTTCTGGCTGGCCGACGGGCTGCAG
>DASUAK010000306.1:0-4077 GCA_035763845.1 bacterium
TGATCGTCGCGCTCGCGGCGGCGCTGGCGGCGCCCGCGGCCGGGCAGACGCCCGTGCAGGGCGGGCACTTCCGCCGCGCCCTCAGCAGCGATCCGGCGAACCTCGACCCCGCTCTGGCGCGCCTGATCCGCCAGCAGGTCGTGATGATGAACATCTTCGACACCCTGCTGAACATCGATCCGAAGACCCTCGGGGTCACGCCCCGGGCCGCGGAGTCCTGGACGGTCAGCCAGGACGGGCGTACGATCACCTTCCGGCTGCGGCGCGGGATGCGGTTCCACAACGGCCGCGAGGTGACGGCGGACGACGTCAAGTACAGCCTCGAGCGGATCCTCCAGCCCGAGCTGGCCTCCCCCAACGCCGCGGCGTGGAACCGCATCGTGGGGGCCCCGGAGTTCATCGCGAAGCAGGCGCGCGAGGTGAGCGGCGTCCGCGTGCTCGACCGCTACCGGGTCTCGGTGACCAGCTCGGTGGTGGAGGCCGACTTCGTCCTGAACTTCGCCGGCTACGCCAGCAGCCTCTACATCGTGCCGAAGGAAGAGGTGGAGCGGGCGGGCCGCGAGTTCGGGCAGCGCCCCGTCGGCTCCGGCCCGTTCGTCTTCGTCTCCTGGCAGAAGGACACCAGCATCCTGCTCCGCGCCAACAACGACTACTGGGGCGGGCGCCCGTACGTCAGCGCCCTCGAGTTCCGCATCATCCCCGATCCCGCCACCACCCAGGCCGAGTTCGACACCGGACGGCTGGACTTCATGATCCTCAGCGACTCGACGTACCGCCGCTACGCCGAGGACGCGAAGTGGAAGCCCCACGTCATCGAGGTGGCAGAGCTGTTCACGCGCCACGTGGGGCTCAACGTCACCAAGCCCCCGCTCACCGACGTCCGGGTGCGCCAGGCTCTGAACTACGCGGTGGACAAGGCGGCCCTGGTGCGGACGGTGCTGGCGAACAAGGCGTTCGCCCCCACCGGCGTCCTCCCGCCCAGCCACCCGGCCTTCAACCGCGCCCTGCGCGGCTACGAGTACGATCCGCAGCGGGCCCGTGAGCTGCTGGCCCAGGCCGGCTTCGGGGGCGGCGTGGACCTCGAGCTGCACGGCTCGAGCAGCCCCACGACCGGCCGCTGGATGGAAGGCATCCAGCGCTACTGGAACGACGTCGGCGTGCGCACGCGCATCGTGCAGCAGGACTTCGGGGTGGTGATCGATCGTGCCGGGAAGGGCGAGATCCCGACCTACGTCCTGTCCTTCGGCGGCACCCAGAGCTGCGTGGGCTATCTCTCGCCCTTCCGCTCCCGCAACATCGGCCCGGCCGGGAACCGGATGTTCTACAAGAACGAGCAGGTGGACCGCCTCCTCGACCAGGCCGAGCGGACCTTCAACGATGCCCAGCAGATCCGCCTCTGCCAGCAGGCGGAGGAGATCATCGTCCGCGAGGCGCCGTGGTTCTTCTTCAATTACAACAAGGCCGTGATGGTGCACCAGCCCAACGTGCGCGGCCTGGTGGGCAATCCGCTGGAGATGGACGCCCAGGACATGACCAAAGTCTGGATCGGGCGCTGAGGTAACGGCGGGCCGGCGGGCTGCTCCCGCCGGTCCGCCTCCTCCGATGCCCCCCGGCCTCCCCCGCTTCGTCTTCCGCCGCCTCCTCCTCGCCGTACCGGTCTTCATCGGGGTCACGCTGGTCACGTTCCTCCTGATGTACATCGTCCCGGGGGATCCCGTGGCGGCGATGGTGGACGAAAAGATGGCCAGCACCGACCCCGCCGCCGCGCAGCGCTTCCGCGAGAAGTGGGGCCTGAACGATCCGGCCGCCGTGCAGTACGCGAAGTTCCTGTGGAACGCGACGCGGGGGGACCTCGGACTCTCCTACCGCAGCGAGCAGCCGGTGCTGGAGACGATCCTGGAGCGCCTGCCCGCGACCGCCAAGCTCGCCGGGGCGGCCCTCGGCATCGCCATCCTCATCGGCATCCCGCTCGGGATCCTCGCCGCGCTGCGGCAGAACACGGCGCTCGACTCGGCCGCCATCTTCTTGGCCACCTTCGGGGTCTCCATCCCGAACTTCTGGCTGGGCCTCTTGCTGATCTACATCGTTGCGGTGGAGCTGCGCTGGCTCCCGCCGTCCGGATACGGCCCGGCCTTCCCCTACCTCATCATGCCGGCGATCACGCTGGGGACCGGGGTGGCGGCGGTGATCGCCCGCCTCACCCGCTCGTCGATGCTCGAAGTGATCCGCCAGGACTACGTCCGCACGGCGCGGGCCAAGGGCCTCGCCGAGCGGCGGGTGATCGGCTCGCACGCCCTGCGCAACGCGGCGATCCCCATCGTCACGATCGTCGGCGTGCAGAGCAGCGGGCTGCTGTCGGGGGCGGTGATCACGGAGCGCGTCTTCTCCTGGCCCGGGGTAGGTCGGCTGCTCGTGGACTCCATCAGCGCGCGCGACCTGCCCATCGTGCAGGGCTGCGTGCTGCTCATCGCCACCATCTTCATCGCCCTGAACCTGCTGGTCGACCTGTCGTACGCCTGGCTCGATCCCAGGATCCGGTATGATTGAGCGTCCGATGAGCGCCGCCGCCCCGCTCCGTCCCGTCGTCGCTCCCCCGAAGCGCTCCACGTGGCGCCGCGCCCGGCGCCTGCGCAACCTCACGATCGGCACCCTGCTCGTCGGGCTGGTCGTCGTCGTCGCCGCGCTGGCGCCCTGGATCGCGCCGCATGACCCCGTGCGGGGAGAGCTGGACGACTACCTGCAGGGGCCGGGGAGCCGGTACTGGTTCGGCACCGACACCTTCGGCCGCGACGTCTTCAGCCGCATCGTCTACGGCGCCCGCATCTCGCTGGGCGTGGGTCTGGCGGTGCAGGCCTCGGCCCTGACCATCGGCGTCACGCTGGGGCTGCTCTCGGGGTTCTACGGCGGCTGGGCGGACAACGCGATCATGCGGCTGGCCGAGATCATCTTCGCCTTTCCGGGGCTACTCTTCGCCATCGCCATCATGGCGGTGATCGGGCCGAGCCTCTACAACGTCTTCATCGCCCTGGGCCTGGTGAGCTGGACGTCGCTGGCGCGGGTCGTGCGGGGCGCGGTCCTCGGGGTCAAGGCGCAGGAGTTCGTGGAGGCCGCCCGGGCCCTGGGCGCCAGCAACCGGCGCATCATCGTGGCTCACCTGCTGCCGAACATCGTCGCCCCGGCGATCATCCTGGTGACGCTCGGCATCGGGGGTGCGATCCTGGCCGAGGCGAGCCTCTCCTTCCTCGGCCTGGGCGCACAGCCGCCCAGCCCCTCCTGGGGCTCGATGCTCACCACGGGGCGCGACTACCTGACCGAGGCCCCCTGGCTGTCCATCTATCCGGGGATCGCGATCTTCCTGACCGTGATGGGCTTCAACCTGCTCGGCGACGGCCTGCGCGACCTGCTCGACCCGCGGATGCGGACCTGAGGGGAGCCTTCCGGCGGGGGGTGAGACCCGCCCGCCGGAAGGGCTGCACTCCTACGACTCGAGAGCGAGGGTCACAGGCACGGGGTTGCGGATGATGTCCAGGACCGGCGAGGTCTTCTGGACGTAGTCGCAGAGCTCCGCGATCTGCTCCCGCGGCGCATCCGCCTTCACCCGGTACGTGATCCTGATGTTCTCGTAACCCGGGCGCACGCGGTCGGACAGCCCGAGGAAGGCGTGCAGGTCGAGATCGCCCTCCAGCCGGAATCCGAGCTGCTGCACGGTGATCCCGCGCGCCGCCGCGTTGTAGATGAAGCCGACGGCGAGACAGGACGCGAGCGCGTGGAGGACGACTTCCACCGCGTTCGGGCCCGCGTTGCCGCCGAGCAGCACCGGCGGCTCATCGCCCTCGAGCACGAACGGCTTCACGCGCGAGGCATCTTCCTGCCCGGCCCCGTAGAACCCCATGATCGCCGTGCGCGAATGCCCGCCCTCGATCCAGTCCGTCTCCGCCCGGAAGCGGAACCGGGCGAGATCCGGATTCCCCTTGATCGCGTTCACGGTGCCGACGAGCTGCTGCACGTTGACTCCGTTGAGCGCTGTCCCGGCCATCGTCTGACTCATGGCGAAGTACCTCCTGTGGTTGTTGGTCT
>DASUAK010000307.1:0-5510 GCA_035763845.1 bacterium
CATCAGCCACTGCAGTCCTTCCACGAACGCCCCGTAACCGGTCCCGATGAGCCACGCCGGCGCCGTCGCCCGCCCACGCGCGAGCAGCGCCCCGAGCACGCCGTAGCCCGCGAGATGCCAGAAGGGCCCTCCCGGCGCCCCCACCGTGGGCGGGAGCATCGATCCCATGAGGACAAGGGCCATCCAACCGCCCGTCGCGACGCGCCACACCCGGTCCATCGCACAGGGAATTCACCATCTCGGACGGTGCGCCTGTCCAGGGCGTCGATGTCGCCGTCGATCGCGGCCACGTCCTCCTCGGTCAGCCTCGGCCGGCGGTCAGGCGTGGCGCCACTTGTCCATCATGTCGTTGTAGTCGAGGCCCTCCGCCGCGATGCCGAACTGGCGCAGCATCGCCATCGCCTGCGCGCGGTGGTGGACCTCGTGCAGGACGAGCTGCGTGACGACGTCCCCCGGGCTGACCGTGACGATGACGGGCTGCTCCGGCGATCCGGAGCGGTACTCGAACTCCTTCGTCCAGTCTCCGATCTCGGCGATGGCGGCGCGCGTGCGTGCGGCCTGCTCCCTCCAGACCCGCTCCACCTCCGGAAGCGGCGGGAGCGCCTCATCGTCGATGATCCACTCCTCCCGCGGCAGCAGCGGCGTGTACGTGTATCCTTTCAGCACGCACCAGTACCCCCACTCGGCGAGGGCCATGTGGGCCAGGGTTCTGCTCAGGGTGTGCAGACCGAACGGGAAGGCGCGGGTGAACTGCTCGTGCGTGAGCGGCCGCGTCCAGTCGAGCAGCTTCCGGCGCGCGCGCTCCAGGTAGTCGTAGGTCTTGAGGGGATCCATACCATCCTCCTCCGACGGATCGAAGTTACCTTGCGCCCCTACGGCTGCAGCAGGCGGGGGAGGAAGAGCGGAATCGCCGGCACGTACGTCACGATTGCCAGGGTGATCAGCAGGCAGATGATGAACGGGATCGCCTCCCGGAAGACGGTGCCCACCGGCTGCTTTGCCACCGCGCAGGCGGTGAGCAGGACGGAGGCGACGGGCGGCGTCTGCTGGCCGATGGCCAGGTTGAGGGTGACGATGATGCCGAAGTGAGTGGGATCGATCCCGACCTGGCGCACCAGCGGCATCACGATGGGCACGATGAGCAGGATCGCCGCGGCGCTGTGCAGGAACATCCCCGCGATCAACAGGAAGACGTTGAGGAACAGGAGCACGAGGATGCGGTTCGCCGTCAGATGCAGCATCCAGGCCGCGAACTGCTGGGGCACCTGCTCGTTCGTCAGGTACCAGCCGAGCACCGCCGAGGCCGCCACGATCATCATCACGCTGGCGGTCGCCGTGACGCCGTCGAGCGTCACCGCCCACAGCTGACGGAAGTTCATCTCGCGGTAGACGAAGACCCCGATGAGGAACGCGGCCAGCACCGCGAGCCCCGCCGCCTCGGTGGCCGTGACGACCCCGCCGAACATGCCGCCCAGGATGATCACCGGGAGCAGCAGCGTCCAGCCGGCCTGGCGAAAGGCCCGCCCGAACCGCCGCACCGAGAACGCCTCGTCCACGGGGAAGCCGTACTTTCGGGCCTTGTAGTACACGACCGCCATCATCAGCCCCCCGCCGATGACCCCGGGCGCGAATCCGGCCAGGAACAGGCGGGTCACGGATGTCTCCGCCATCACCGCGTAGAGGATCATGGGGATGCTGGGCGGGATGATGATCGCCAGCGACGCGGTGACCGAGGTGAGCGCCGCAGTGAAGGCCGGCGTGTAGCCCTTCTTGACCATGGCCGGGATGATCACGCTGCCGAGCGCCGCGACGTCCGCCACAGCCGAACCGGAGATCTCGGCGAAGAACATCGAGTCGACGACGTTCACCATGGCCAGCCCGCCCCGCACGTGGCCGACCATGGCCGAGGCCAGGTTGATGATGCGCAGGGAGATCCCCGACGAGTTCATCATCCCGCCGGCCAGGACGAACAGCGGGATGGCCAGCAGCGGGAACTTCGCCGCGCCGCTGAACAGCTGCAGCGGGATGACCGTCGGCGTGGTCCCGCCCCAGACGAAGAGGGCCATGAGGACGGCGCCGATCAGGGCAAAGGCGATCGGGACGCCGATCACGGAGAGGACGACGATCGCGCCGACGACGGCCAGGCTCACGGCCGCTGCCGCCCCATCGCCCGCCAGACCAGCTGCGGCAGGCCGATCGCGAACATCAGCGCGCCGCTGATGGGGATCGCGGCGTAGACCCAGGAGAGCCGCACGGCGCGGAGGCTGATCGCGGTGTCGAACGAGGCCGCCTGGACGAGCCGCCAGCCGTAGACGACCAGCGCGCCCTGGATGGCCAGCACGACGAGATCGGCAACCACGAGCAAGGCCCGGCGAACGCCCCTCGGCGCGTAATCGAGCAGCGTCTCGAAGCCGATGTGTCCGCCCCGGCGCGTGGCGAGCACCGAGCCGTAGAAGGTCAGCCAAACGAGCAGGAACTCGGCGAACTCATCATACCAGGGCAGCGCCCGCTGCACGGCATAGCGGTACCAGACCCCGAGCAGGACGATGAGGGCCATCGCCACCATGAGGAGGGCGCACCAGATCTCCACGATGAGGGCGAAACCGGCGTAGAGACGGGTGAGGACGGAGGGCCGGGGTGCACGGAGCGACTCCCGGCCCTCGACGACGGCGTCCACTACCGCGGCGTGAGCGACTGGATCAGCTTCACCAGCGCGGCGCCGGTCGGCACTTCCTTGGCGAAATCGTCGTAGATCCGGGCCGACGCGGCGATGAAGGCCCGCTTGTCGACCTGATTGACGGCGAGCTTGGGGTTGGCCTTCTGCATCTCTGCGACCAGGGAGTTGTCCAGCCGTTCTCCCTGCGCGCGCGCGTAATCGCCGACCTCCTCAGCGATCCGCTTGATCGTCAGGCGGATGTCGGGCGGCACCTTCTGCCACCAGGCCTCCCCCGCCGTGGGATAGGCCGGCGTGTAGACGTGGCCGGTCATGGAGAGGAACTTCTGCACTTCGTGGAACTTCGCACCCCAGATCTGGGCGAGGGGGTTCTCCTGGCCGTCCATCACACCGGTCTGCAGCGCCGAGAAGACTTCGGAGAAAGCCATCGGCGTCGGGTTGGCGCCGTAGGCCTGGAACATCTTCTGCCGCCACACGCCGCGCGGGATGCGCAGCTTGATGCCCCGCAGGTCGTCAGGCTTGGTGATCGGCCGCACGTTGTTCGTGACGTGGCGGTAGCCGTTCTCCCACACACCGAGCAGGCGCAGGCCTCTCAGGGCCTGGGCCTCGAGGAGATTCCTCTTCACGTCGGGGTGCTCGGCCACGGCCTTCATGTGACGCCGGTTGACGATGATGTAGGGCATCTCGAAGACGCCGAAGGCGTCGTCCACCGAGCTCATGATCGTCGAGGGCAGGAACATCTCCAGCGCCCCGACCCGGACCCCGCGGATCATGTCCTCGTCGGTGCCGAGCTGGCTGCTGTGAAAGACACGCACCTCGACGCGCCCGGTCAGCTCGCGGTTGACGCGGCGCGCGAACTCCTGGGCGGTCAGCTCGAAGAGCGAGTCGGGAAAGCCGACGTGCCCGAAGCGGATGACGATCCGCTGGGCCTGGGCGCCGGCCCGCGGGACATTCACGAGGCTGAGCGACACCAGCAGGATGGATATGGCGATGCCGGCACGCATCAGGCGATGCGCTCTCATGGCTCTCTCCCCCGTTTCCTGGACTGCTATCCCCCGGTGGTACGAGCGAGCAGCGATTCCATGAGGAACTGCTGGCAGGCGGCGGCTCCCGCCCCGGCGGGCACCCGGACCCCGGCCAGCGACAGCGCCATCTCGGTGCCGGCCACCGTGGCCAGGACCTCGAGATCGCCCAGGGCGCCCAGATGCCCGATGCGGAACGCCCGGCCGCGGAGACGGCCGAGTCCGGTGCCCAAGGACAGGTTGAAGCGCGACTCGGCGGCGCGCAGGACGCCGTCGGCATCGATGCCGTCGGGCATCACGACGGCGGTCAGCGTGTTGCTGTACTCAGCGGGGCGCTTGCAGAAGATGGACAGCCCCCACGCCCGCACCGCCCGGCGGACGCCTTCGGCCAGGCGGGCATGCCGGACGAAGACGGCGGGGAGCCCCTCCTCCTGTAGCATCCGCAGCGCCTCGCGCAGCCCGTAGAGCATCAGGGTGGCCGGGGTGTATGTGAAGTAGCCGCGCCGCATCTCTGCGATGATCGGCCGCCAGTCGAAGAAGAAACGCGGCGTGCGTCCCTGCTCGCCCCGGGCGAGCGCCCGCGGACCCACGCAGAGGATGCCCATCCCCGGCGGGAGCATCAGCCCCTTCTGGGAGCCGGTGAGCGCGACGTCCAGGCCCCAGGCGTCGAACCGGACGTCGATGCTGCCGAGCGAACTGACCGTGTCCACGATCAGCAGGGCGGGGTGGGACGCGGCGTCGATGGCGCGGCGGATCGCGGCCAGGTCAGAAGTGACGCCGGTGGAGGTCTCGTTGTGCACGACCAGGACGGCGGCGTAGCCGTGGCTGCGGTCCGCGGCCAGGCGCTCCTGCACGAGGGCGGCCGGCACGCCTTCGTCCCAAGGCAGCTCGACCTCGTCGACCTGCATCCCGAGCCGCCGCGCGACCTCCGCGAAGAGATGGCTGAAGTGGCCGGTGTTGAAGGCCAGGACGCGGTCGCCCGGATTGAGCGTGTTGACGATGGCCGCCTCCGAGGCCCCGGTCCCTGAGGCGGGCAGCAGAACGATC
This sequence comes from bacterium, assembly GCA_035763845.1. Lineage (GTDB taxonomy): Bacteria > Sysuimicrobiota > Sysuimicrobiia > Sysuimicrobiales > Kaftiobacteriaceae > Kaftiobacterium. Next base: position 4,744 of record DASUAK010000307.1, read on the forward strand.
TCACCTCGCTCGGTCTGGAAGACGCCGCGCAGACCTGCGACGATCTCGCCGACGAGCGGGGGCAGCTCCGGTCCGCGGTGGTCCGGCACGGGGCGGTCCATGGCCCGCAGGATACGCTCGGGCACATTCGTTGGGCCGGGGATTTGCAGGAAGTGCCGACCGGGCATGTGCCCGTACCAGTTCGGCGCCCCCGGCCCCGTGCCTTCCGCCCCGGGAACCTCCTTCCCTCGTGAAGGAGGTTCCCCCAGGCAGAGCCAATGCGGCGGGGGATGACGGCGGCAGCGGCCCTGACCGGCCTGCGTGTGCTGGACCTCAGCCAGGTGATGGCGGGGCCGTACTGTACCATGCTCCTCGGCGACCTGGGGGCCGACGTCATCAAGGTGGAGCCGCCGGGCGGGGATTCGACGCGACAGATGGCAGGGGCCTCGGGCGGAGAGAGTTCAAGCTTCTGGGCGGTCAACCGGAATAAGCGGGGGATCGTCGTCAACCTCAAGGCCGACGAAGGAGCCAAGATTCTGCGGGCGCTCGTCGCGTGGGCCGACGTCTTCGTGGAAAATTTCCGCCCGGGAACCCTGGTACCATACGGCCTTGACTACGCCTCCCTCCGCGACAAGCACCCGCGACTTATCTACGCCTCCATCTCAGGCTTCGGGCAGACCGGACCGTACGCTCAGCGTGGGGGATTCGACCTGATCGCACAGGGCATGGCCGGCATCATGTCGGTCACCGGTGACCGGGGCCTCCCGCCGATGAAGACCAGCCTGCCG
>DASUAK010000308.1:0-5430 GCA_035763845.1 bacterium
GGATCTTGCCGGGGTCCTTCCGGCCGCCGCTCTCCACCCCGCTGCTGACGTCCACCCCGAACGGCCGCACCGTCTCGATCGCCTCGCGCACGTTCTCGGGCGTCAGCCCGCCGGCAAGGATCACCGGAGCCGGGGCGGCCAGACCACGGGCGAGCGTCCAGTTGAAGGACTTCCCCGTGCCCCCGGCCACGTCGGGCTCGAAGCTGTCCAGCAGGAAGGCCGCAACGCGGTAGGCGCGCATCCCGTCGACGGAGGCGCCGTCCCGCATCCGCACGGCTTTGATCACCGGCAGCGGGAGGGCGGCCGCGTACTCGGGCGGCTCGCCTCCGTGGAGTTGAACGGCATCAAGCCGTACCGCGTTCGCGACGTCGCGAACGCGGTACAGGTCTTCATCGACGAACACGCCCACCTTGGTCACGAACGGCGGCAACGCCGCGGCGATCGCCCGCGCCTCCTCCACGGTCACCTGCCGCCGGCCGGGCGCGAAGACGAATCCGACCGCATCAGCGCCCGCCTCCGCGGCGACCAGCGCAGTCTCGGGGTCGCGAATACCGCAGATCTTGATCCTAACCAAAGTAGTTCATGCGCATCGCCCCGCGCACGAGGTCGATCGTCTCCTGCGCGATCACCCGCGCCTTCCGGCTGCCCTCGACGATGATCCCCTGCACGTCGTCGGCCGTGTATCGAGCCCGGCGCTCCCGGATCGGATCGAGGAACGCGTTCAGCGCGGCGGCGAGCTGACGCTTCACCTCGACGTCGCCGACCGTTCCCTTGCGGTAGCGCTCCTTCAGCTCCTCCACCTCGGCCCTGTTCGCGTTGAAGGCATCGTGGTAGATGAAGACCGGGTTCCCCTCGACGTGGCCGGGGTCGGTGCGATGGATGCGCGTCGGGTCGGTGTACATCCCCATCACCTTGCGGGTGGCGGTGGCCGCGTCGTCGGAGAGGTAGATGGCGTTGTCAAGCGACTTGCTCATCTTCGCCTTCCCGTCGGTCCCCGGCAGCGTGCCGACCTCGCCGATGAGGGTGTCCGGCTCCGGGAAGACCGGGGCGAACTGCTCGTTGAAGCGGCGGGCGACCTCCCGGGTGACCTCGAGGTGGCTGGCCTGGTCCTTGCCCACCGGGACGATCTCGCCCCGGACGATGAGGATGTCCGCAGCCTGCAGGACGGGATAGCCGAGCAGCCCGAGCGAGGGCTGCTGGATGTGCAGGTCCCGCATCACGTCCTTGAGGGTCGGCACGCGCTGCAGCCGCGGGACGGAGACCAGCATCGAGAAGATCAGCTGCAGCTCCGCGGTCTGGGGCACGAGCGACTGCAGGACGATCGTCGAGCGGGCGGGATCGATGCCCACGCTGAGGTAGTCGAGGACGATCTCCCCGATGTTGCCGCGGATCTCCTCGAGGTTCTCCAGGCGGGTCGTGAGCAGATGCAGGTCGGCGACGAGGAAGTAGCAGTCGTAGTCGTCCTGCAGCCGCGCGCGGTTCGCCAGGGTGCCCACGTAGTGGCCGAGGTGCAGCCGTCCGGTGGGCCGGTCGCCGGTGAGCATACGGCCTTTCTTCCCGGGCACGGCGGCCCGGGCGGTGGCCGGGTGAACGTCGGTCCTGGCGCTGGTCATCTTCCCCTCAACTCCTTCAGCTTGGCCCCGGGATCGGGACTGCGCATGAGACTGGTCCCGACCAGGATCGCGTCCACGCCCGCTCGCTCCACGGCGGCCACCTGCTCGCGGGTCTCGAAGCCGCTCTCGCTGACCACGAGCACTCCCGGCGGGATGATCGGCCGCAGGCGCGCGGTGGTGCCCAGGTCGACCCGCAGGGTGCGCAGGTCCCGGTTGTTGATGCCGATCACGCGGGCCTCGGCGTCGAGGGCCAGGGCCACCTCGTCGGGCGTGTGCACCTCGACCAGGGCGGCCAGCCCGCGGCGCCGCGCGTGCTCGAGATGCGCCCGCAGCGAACGCCCTTCGAGCGCGCCGGCGATCAGCAGCACGGCCGCGGCTCCCGAGGCCCGGGCTTCGTCGATCTGATACGGATCCACGATGAACTCCTTGCACAGCACGGGCGTCCGCACGGCTCCGGCCACCGCCGCCAGCGTCTCCCACGATCCCCCGAAGTACTTCGCATCGGTCAGCACCGACAGCGCCGCGGCCCCGGCCGCCTCAAAGACCCGGGCGATCGCCACCGGGTCGCGACCGTCGGCGAACGTCCCCGCCGAGGGCGACGCCCCCTTGATCTCGGCGATCACCGACAGGCCGCTCGCCCCCAGCGCCGCGGCGAAATCGGGCGGCTGCGGCGCCGTCTCCGCGGCTGCGGCCACGTCGCGGGCCGGCCGGCGCGCGGCCCGTCCGGCCACCTCGGCGCGCTTGTGCGCCAGGATCTCGTCGAGGATCGTCGCGGTCACGAGACGGCCGCCTTCGTATGCGCGCGCAGCGCCTCGAGCTTCTCGTACGCCGCCCCGGAGGCCACGGCCCGGCGGGCCAGGGCCACGCCCTCCGCCCAGCCGTCCGCGATCCCGGCGGCGATGAGCCCCGCGGCGGCGTTCGCCACCACGATGTCCTGGCGGGGTCCCGGCTCGCCCCGCAGCACGGCGGTGGTGATCGCCGCGTTCTCGTCCGGCCGCCCGCCGGTGATCTGATCGGCGGTGACACGGGGCAGCCCGAGGTCGTCGGGGGTGATCGTATAGGTGCGCACCTGGCCGCCGCGCAGCTCGGAGACGCGGGTAGGGCCCACCGTCGAGATCTCGTCGATCCCGTCCATGCCGTGCACGACGAAAGCCCGCCGGGCGCCCATCTCGCCCAGCACCCGCGCCATGATCTCGGTCAGAGCGGGATCGTAGGCGCCGACGACGAGGTAGGCGGCGTTGGCGGGGTTGGTCAGGGGGCCCAGGATGTTGAAGACGGTGCGGATGCCGATCTCCTTGCGCGGGCCGACGGCATGCTTCATCGCCGTATGGTAGATCGGGGCGAACATGAAGCCGATGCCGATGTCCTCGATCGCCGCACGCACGACGTCGGGGGAGACCTGGATCGAGACGCCCAGCGCTTCGAGGACGTCCGCGGCCCCGGAGAGGCGCGAGACGGCGCGGTTCCCGTGCTTGGCGACGTACCCGCCGGCGGCCGCGACCACGAAGGCCGCGGTCGTGGAGATGTTGAAGGTACTGAGCCGGTCGCCGCCGGTCCCCACCACATCGATGAGGACCTCGGCGCTGGGCGTGATCCGCTGGGCGCGCTCACGCATCGCCCGGGCGAAGCCGGCGATCTCCTCCACCGTCTCGCCCTTCATCCGCAGAGCCGTGATCAGCGCGGCGATCTGCGCCGGCGTAGCCTGGCCGTCCATCACCTGCCCCATGGCGAGATGGGCCTGGCCCTCGGTCAGGTCCTCGCGCGCCACGATCTTCCGGATCGCCTCTTTGATCTCCATCGCATCCTCCGTCACTGTGCGCCTCCTACGGCGGAGACCACCGGGACCCCGGCCAGCTCCAGGAAGTTCCGCAGCAGCTGCCTGCCGGGCGCGGTCAGCACCGACTCGGGGTGGAACTGCACGCCCTCGATCAGGGCGCCGCGGTGGCGCACGCCCATGATCGTGCCGTCGGCCAGCTCGGCGGAGACCTCCAGCGCATCGGGCAGAGCGGCGCGGTCGATGATCAGCGAGTGGTAGCGGGTGCCGGTGAGGGGATTGGGCAGCCCCCGGTAGATGGTGCGGCCGTCGTGGCGCACCTCCGACACCTTGCCGTGGACCGGCACCGCGGCGCGGACGATCCGCCCGCCGAACGCGGCGCCGATGCACTGGTGGCCGAGGCATACTCCGAGGATCGGGACGGTGCCCGCGAGCTCGGTGATCAGGGGGGTCGAGATCCCTGCTTCCTTCGGCGTGCACGGCCCGGGAGAGATGACGATCGCCTGGGGCCGGAGCCGCCTGACTTCGGGGGCTGTGACGTCATCGTTCCGGAAAACCCGGATGTCGTCCGTCATCTCGCCGAGGTACTGGACGAGGTTGTAGGTGAACGAGTCGTAGTTGTCGATCACGACGATCATCGGGCCACCCTCGCGCGGCCCACCCGCTCGATGGCCCGCACCAGCGCCTTCGCCTTGTTCACAGTCTCGACGTACTCGCGCTCGGGGACCGAGTCCGCGACGATCCCCGCCCCCGCCTGGATGTAGGCCCGCCCGCCGGCCATGACGATCGTGCGGATCGTGATCGCCGTGTCCATGCTGCCCGAGAAGCTGAAGTATCCCACCGCCCCGGCGTACGGACCGCGCGCGACCGGCTCCAGCTCGTCGATGATCTCCATCGCCCGCACCTTCGGCGCGCCCGTCACTGTGCCGGCCGGGAAGCAGGCGCGCAGCACGTCCACCGCGTCCAGCCCGGGGCGGAGGCGTCCCTGCACGTCGGTGACGATGTGCATGACGTGCGAGAAGCGCTCCACCTGCATCAGGTCGGTCACCTTCACCGTGCCGTACGCGGAGACCCGGCCCACGTCGTTGCGGCCGAGGTCCACCAGCATGACATGCTCGGCGCGCTCCTTCTCATCCGCCAGCAGCTGCGCTTCCATCGTCAGGTCGTCCGCTTCCGTCGCCCCGCGCGGCCGGGTCCCGGCCAGGGGCCGGGTCTCCACCACGCCGTCCTCCAGCCGCACCAGCAGCTCGGGGGAGGAGCCGATGATCTTCACCCCGTCGAAGTCCAGGAAGAACATGTACGGCGACGGGTTCACGGTGCGCAGGGCGCGGTAGATGTCGAGCCCGTCCACCCCGTCCAGCCCCATCGAGAACCGCCGCGACAGCACCACCTGGAAGGCGTCCCCGGCGCGGATGTACTCCTTGGCGCGCTCCACCGCGCTCAGGAACCCCGCCACCGGCATGTCCGTGTCCATCACCGGCTGCACCCGCCCCGCCCCGTTCGGCGGGACCAGCGGCGACCGCAGCCGCTCGTACAGGCGCTCCACCTTCTCGACCGCCTGCCGGTAGGCCACGCCGCCGTCGTCGTCCACCAGCGCGTTGGCCACGATCTTCATCGTATGCCGCACGTGGTCGAAGATGACCACGGTGTCCGCCACCGCGAGGTAGCAGGTCGGCAGCGCTAAGTCGTCTGCCGGCTGTGCCGGCAGACGTTCCCACAAGCGGACCAGGTCATATCCGAAGTATCCGACGGCGCCGCCCGAGAAGCGCGGAAGGCTGGGATCGGCTACCAGGCGATGCCGTCCCAGGATCTCACGCGCCACCTCCAGGACATCCGCCTGCCGAGTCTCGACCCGTCCGCCCTCGCGGATCTCGACGTGGTTTCCCCTGGAGATGATCGTCCTCATCGGCCCGCTGCCGATGAAGGAGTAACGGCCGATGCGCTCCCCGCCCTCCACGCTCTCCAGGAGGAAGGCGTTGCCCTGATCCCGCAGCTTGAGGAACGCCGAGATCGGCGTCTCCAGGTCGGCGGGCAGCTCGCAGG
>DASUAK010000309.1:0-6227 GCA_035763845.1 bacterium
CCGCGGAGGTCCCGTCATGGCCGGTGAACTCGTCGCTCCCGCCCTCGCGCGCTACCTGGAGGAACTGGTCCCGCCTCGCCCGGACGAGCTCGCCTCGATGGAAGCGCACGGGCGCGCGGCGCGCTTCCCCATCATCGGCCCCGCCGCGGGACAGTTCTGCTACCTCCTCGCCCGCATCATGGGCGCCCGGCGGATCTTCGAGATGGGATCAGGGTACGGGTACTCGACGGCCTGGTTCGCGCGGGCCGTCCGGGAGAACGGCGGCGGATCGGTGTTCCACGTCGTGTGGGACGAGGCGCTGTCCAGGCGGGCGCGCGAGCACCTCCGGATCCTCGATCTCGACGGCGTGGTCGAATACCGCATGGGCGAAGCCGTGCAGACGCTGGCGGAGACGCCGGGGCCGTTCGACCTCATCTTCAACGACATCGACAAGCACGCCTATCCGTCGTCGCTCCCCGTCATCGCCGCGAAGCTGCGGCCGGGCGGCGTGCTCGTCGTGGACAACGCGCTGTGGAGCGGGCGCATCTTCGACGGGGACGACCGCACCGCCACGACAGAGGGCGTGCGCGAGCTGACGCGCCTGCTGGCCACCGACCCGGCCTGGGCCATCTCGCTGGTCCCCATCCGGGACGGCCTGCTGCTCGCCTACCGCCTTCCCCGCTGACCGGACCGCACCATTCAGCGCTGCCGCAGGCGCGGATCGAGCAGATCGCGCAGACCGTCCCCCAGCAGATTGAAGCCGGTGACCGCCAGCAGGATGGCCAGCGCGGGGACGGTCGGCACCCACCACTGTGTGGTGATGTAGTCTCGCCCCTCGCTCACCATCACCCCCCACTCCGGGATCGGCGGCTGCGCGCCGAACCCGATGAAACTGAGCCCGGCCGCGATGAGGATGGCCTCCCCCATGTTGAAGGAGGCCTGGACGATGAGGGGCCCCAGCGCGTTGGGAAGGACGTGCCGGACGACGATGCGCAGATCGCTCAGCCCGATGGCGCGGGCGGCCTCCGTGAATTCCTGGCGGCGCAGGACGAGGGCCTGGGCGCGGCTGAGGCGCGCGTACACAGGCCAGGTAACGGCGGCGATCGCGACCATCGCGTTGGTAAGGCTGGGGCCGAGAGCGGCGGCGATGGCCATGGCGAGGATCAGCGGCGGAAACGCGAAGAAGACGTCGGTGACCCGCATCAGCACGCCGTCCATATGCCCTCCGACGAATCCCGCGGTGATGCCGACCGCCGTACCCAGCACGCCGGCGAGGGCCACCACGACGATCCCCACGACCAGGGACAGCCGGGCGCCGTAGAGGATGCGGCTGAGGATGTCCCGCCCCAGCTGATCCAGTCCCAGCGGGAAGGCACGCCCGGGCGGCGCCAGCCGGTACTCGAGGCGCTGGGCGTCGGGCGGCTGCGGCGCCAGGAGCGGCGCGGCGAGCGCCAGCAGCACGAACGCGATGACCCCCAGCGCCCCCGCGGCGGCGAGCGGACTCCGCCGCGCGGCGAGCAGCAGGCTCCGGCGGCGCGAGTGTGCCGCCGCGAGCTTAGCCGTAGCGGACGCGGGGGTCGATGCGTGCATAGAGCAGGTCCACGAGGAGATTCGCCGCCGTGTACAGCAGGGCGATGACCAGCGTCACCCCCATCACCGCCGGGAAGTCGAGGCTCACCGCGGAGGCCGTGGCGTAGCGGCCCAGGCCCGGCCAGGCGAAGATCGTCTCCGTCAGCACCGCCCCCGAGAGCAGGCTGCCGAACGAGATCCCGATGATGGTCAGCGTAGGGATCATCGCGTTCTTCAGCGCGTGCAGCACGATGACGCGGCGGCGGGGGAGCCCCTTGGCCCGGGCAGTGCGGACGTAGTCCTGGTAGAGGACGTCCAGCATCGCCGAACGCGTCATGCGCGCGATCACCGCCGTCGAGAACAATCCCAGGGTCAGCGCCGGCAGGATGAGGTGCGCGGCCGCGTTGCGGAGGACGGCCCCGTCCCGGGCCAGGAGGGCATCCACGAGGAGCAGCCCGGTGCGCAGTAGGGGCGGGCTCAACGCGACGTCGAGGCGGCCGGGACCGGGGAACCACTGCAGGCGGTAGTAGAACACGCCGAGCAGGACCAGCCCGAGCCAGAAGACCGGCAGCGAGGCCCCGGCCAGCGCCCCGAGGCGCGCCAGATGATCGAACGGCCGGTCTCTATAGACGGCGGAGAGGATCCCGGCGGGGATGCCGAGCAGCAGGGCGACGAGCCACGCCGCCGTGCCCAGCTCCACCGTCGCCGGCAGGAACTCGCGCAGATCCTCGGCCACGGGACGCCGCGTCCGGATGCTCACCCCCAGATCGCCGCGGGCCAGGCGCCCCAGGTAGACGACGAATTGGACCGGGACCGGCCGGTCCAGCCCGTAGGCCCGTCGGAAGGCTTCGATCTGATCATCGCGCGCGTGCTCGCCCAGCGCGGCGAGCACGGGGTCTGCCGGGATGACGTGCGCGATGAAAAAGGTCAGGACGGATACCCCCAAGAGCACGAGGCTCACGGAGGCGATCCGTCCCAGGATGTAGCGGGCCACGCCGTTACTTGCTGACCGTCTTGAACTCCGCGAAGGCCATCGGGTTCCAGACGAAGCCCTGCACGCTCTTGCCCAGCGCGAACCGGGTCGTCGGCTGGTACAGGACGACGTAGGGCCCCTGGTGCAGGATGCGGTCCGTCAGCTGCTGGTACAGCGCCTTGCGCTTGGCCGGATCGGGCTCGAGGGCGGCCTGCTTCGCGAGCCGGGCCGCCGCAGCGTCCTCGTACTGATTGCGCCAGGCGATGGACTTGGCCGTGTAGTCGCTGAAGGGCGTGGCGTTGCCGTCCGGATCCGGGAAGTCCGGGCCCCACAGGATCATCACCAGCTGGCCCTTCTGGGCGCGGTAGATGTTCAGGAGCTGGGCCTGCGTCGTCTCCTTGATCGTGACCTTGATCCCGGACTTCGCCAGGTCGCTCTGCAGCTTCGCCGCGATGTCGGACCACTTCACCCCGCCCGGGGCCGGCCCGGTCGGTACGAGCAGCTCGGTGGCGAAGCCGTCCGGCAGACCGGCCTCGGCGAGGAGCGTCTTCGCCCGGGAGGTGTTCTGCTGGAACGGGGCGGTGGCGTTGAAGCCGAAGAGCCCCTCGGGGACGATGGTCTGGACCTTCCGCGCTTCCCCGCGGAGCAGGCTGCGGATGATGCCGTCGTAGTCGATGCTCCAGCGGATCGCCTCGCGCACCTGCACCCTGTCCAGCGGCGGGTGCTTCGCGTTCATCCCGACGTAGACCAGCTGCAGGAGGCGGCCCTTCTGCACCTTCACGTTGGCCTTGCCGCCGAGCTCCCGGGCCTGTTCCGGAGTGAGGTTGGCGGCGATGTCCGCGTCGCCGGACTCCACCATGAACTTCTGCGTGCTTGACTCCGGGACGTGCTGGATGACGACCCGGCTCAGCTTGGGCTTGGTTCCCCAGTAGTTCGGGTTGGCGGCGAGGATGACGCGCGACTCAGTGTCCCACCGCTCCAGGGCGTAGGGCCCGGTCCCGGCGGAGTGGTTGCGCAGCCAGGCCTCCCCGCGGTCGCCGCCGGCGGCGTGCGCCGCGACCTCTTCGGGGTCGACGATCGCGCCCACGGTGAAGGTCATGACCGAGAGGAACGCCTGCGGGCTCGCCGTCTTCGGCAGCGTAACCTCGACCGTGCGGTCGTTGAGCGCCTTGGTGTCGCCTTCTTTCAGCCCGGCGACGTCCTTGAAGAGAAAGGCGGGAGACTTGTTGAGGCCGATGACCCGGTCGATCGAGAAGGCCACCGCCCGCGCCGTCAGCGGCCGGCCGGTGCTGAACTTGACGCCCTGCCGCAGGGTGAAGGTCACCTTCCAGCTGCCGCCGGCGTCCGTGATCTTCCAGGACTGCGCGAGACGGGGCTTCAGGGTGGTGAGGTCCTCCCCTTCGAACGCCACCAGCGTGTCGTAGACGTTCTGCGCGACCAGGATGCCGCTGAACTCGTAGGCGACCGCCGGGTCGAGCGAGATCATGTCGCTGATATCGGCGACGTAGACCAGCGTGTCGCGTGCCGGCGCGGCGAGCGTGGGACCGGCCGCGGGGGCGGCGAGCAGGCTGATCAGGAGCAGGAAGACGGGCAAGCGCGTGCGCACGGAGATCCCTCCTCTAGGACGCTGCTGGAACGAACGCTGATGGACCGGTGATAGGGACTGTTAGTTGGACATCCCTCAGAGAACCCCTCCAACTCAGCCCCCGTGGGCGCCGGTCAGATCGATCCGGCGCCAGGCCCCCGCCCGGAAGCGCAGGGCCAGCACGGCGGCGAGCAGGCCGAGGTAGACGACGACCCACAGCATCGCGGCGAGGAAGCCCCCGTCGAAGACCCGGATGGTCAGGAACACGCCGGGGATGAAGATCACCCAGGCCAGGACGACCCGGACCCACATCGTGAACGCGGTATCCCCCGCGGCCCGCAGGGCCTCGGCCACCGTCATCGCCGTGGCGTCGAACAGCTGCCAGCTGGCCGAGAGCATGAGGACCATGACGCCGATCGGCATCAGCTCCGCCGTGGCGGTCCCTTCGTGGACGAACGGCCCCATGAGCACTCGGGGGAGCAGGAGATAGGCGAGACCCACAGACCCCTGCCACGTGCCCACGACCAGCAGGGTCAGCCGCACCGCGCGCGGGACATCGTCCGGGCGGGACGCGCCGATGGCCTGACCGACGAGGACGGCCCCCGCGCTGGCCACCCCGAACGCCGGCATGAACGACACGGCGTTGATCTGCAGAACGATCATGAACGCGGCCAGGATGGTCGTGCCCAGGCCCGCCACGAGCACGTTGATGAAGAGGCTGAAGGCCAGGAACTCGAAGAACCAGTTGAACCCGACGGGGAGGCCGAAGCGCAGCATCCGCAGGAACTCGCTTCCGGCCAGAGCGACCCGCTTGCCGGCCGCCGCGGTCCCCGCCCGGCCGAGGAAGAGTCCGAGGAAGAGCAGGAAGGCCAGGCCCGTGGAGAGGGCGCTGGCGAGGGCCGCGCCCCGGATGCCGAGCGCCGGCGCTCCCAGATGGCCGTCGATCAGCAGCCAGTTGCCCGCCACGTTCAGCGTCATGGCGGCCAGGCTGACCCCCATGGGAAGGCGCGTGTTGCCGAGGCCGGTGTAGTAGTTCGCCAGCGCCTCGATCCCCGCCGCCGCCCCGCCCGTGAGCAGGCGGATCTGCATGTAGCCGCTCATCAGGCGCAGCACCTCACCGTCGTGACCCACCGCCGCCAGTCCGGCAGGGATCCACGGGATCCCCGCCAGGCAGATCAACTGGGTGAGGAGCGCCAGCCCCAGACCGTACCAGCCGTAGCGCCGCGCCCCGGCCGCATCCCCCTGCCCTGTGTACTGCGCCGAGAAGCTGGAGACGATGAACGCGATTCCCATCGGCAGGATGAGCAGGTTGAAGGTGTTGGTGGCGCCGGTCGTCGTTGCGGCGAGGGAGGCTTCCCCCAGATGCGCGACCATGATCGCATCGGCCACGCCCACGACCACCTGGCTCGACCGCGAGATCACGACCGGCCAGGCCAGGCGCAGAAGCCGCCCCACGGTCGGCCGATCGGACAGGACCTCGGGATGACCTGCGGCGTCGCCCCGGGTGGGAGTCTCAGGTGTGGTGACGGCGTCCAATGGCACCCTCGGCGGAGCAGGCCCGGCGATCGGCCTGCGGGGATGTCCGAGGCAACGAGGATCGCGCGGGAGTCATTCCCGGGATGCCGCGCCTCCGAGCCGGCTCGGTCTAGCGGCCGGACGGAGTGAGTGTGCTGTCCCGGAGGACGAGGTAGATGGCGCGCATCGCGGCGGTGGCGTGATCGCCCCAGTCGGTCTGGAATGTGTGCCGCCAGTGCCGGAGGATCTCGGACGGCGCGGTCCCATGGGACATCCGCACGATCCCGGACTTCAGGGCGCAGTAGACCGCGGCGAGATCATCGGTCAGGGTGTACGCGGGGGAGCCCGGCCCGTCCCCGGAGACCGCGGCATGCACGGCCTCAAGCGAGGGGATGGCGACGTCGACCGGGGAGCGAGCCCGGCCGCCCGCCCCCGGGTCGGGGAGCATGAGGGCCAGCGCATAGAGCTCGGCCAGCGCGCTGCCCAGCTCGAGCAGGAACGAGCGGGTCGGCAGCGTCTGCGCGCGGTCCATCACGGCGATGAACCGCTGCGCGTAGCGCCGGAACTGATCGTAGGAGACGGCGGTGTCGTTGGACATCATGGAGT
>DASUAK010000310.1:0-2466 GCA_035763845.1 bacterium
CGTGGGGAGCACGCAGTCGAACATGTCCGCGCCGCGGGCGATGGCTTCAAGCAGGTCGGGCGGGGCGCCGACACCCATCATGTAGCGAGGACGGTCCACGGGAAGACGTGACGTCACTTCCGCCAGCAGCGTCATCCCGAGATCGCGGGGCTCGCCGACGCTCAGACCTCCGATGGCGTAACCCTCGAATCCCAGCTCGACGATGCGACCCGCAGCCTCGCGGCGAAGCCGCTCGCTGAATCCTCCCTGGATGATCCCGAAGAGCATCTGCGCCGACCCCGTCCCGTGGGCCTTCGACCGCTCCGCCCACGCCATCGTGGTGTCGAGCGCGGCGCGGGCCTGCGTCTCGTCGGCGGGGTAGCCGAGGCAGACGTCGAGCGGCATCACGAGGTCGCTGCCCAGAACGCGCTGGATCTCCAGCACGCCTTCGGGCGTGAAGGAATGCTCGCTGCCGTCGATGGGGGACCGGAACGTCACGCCCCCGCCGGTGAGGCGGGCCAGCTTCGCCAGGCTGAAGATCTGGAAGCCGCCGCTGTCGGTGAGGACCGGCCCGTCCCAACCCATGAAGCGGTGCAGGCCGCCGGCGCGCGCGATCACCTCGGTCCCGGGCCGCAGGTACAAGTGGAAGGTATTCGCGAGAACGATCTCGGCCCCGGTCTCGCGGACTTCATCGAAGGTGAGGGACTTGACGGTTCCGTGGGTTCCCACGGGCATGAAGGCGGGCGTCTGTATCATCCCATGGGGCGTGGACAGCATCCCCACCCGCGCCGCGCTGTCCGCGGCGCGGTGGATCAGCTCGAACCGGAAGCCCGCCATGCCGCGACGAGTATAGCAGAGGAGCCCCTGGGCGGCCCGGAGAATCGCACCGCAGCAGGACGAAGGAGGTCCGGGATGTCTGATCCCACCACCGACAAAACGATCGAGGCGCTGCTCGCCGAAGGCCGCCGCTTCGAGCCGCCGGAGGAGTTCCGCCGGCGCGCAGTCGTGCGCGACGCGCGCATCTACGAGGAGGCCGCCCGCGACCCGGAGGCGTTCTGGGCCTCGGTCGCCGGGGAGCTGCACTGGTTCACGCCCTGGAAGACGGTCCTGGAGTGGAAGGCGCCGTTCGCCAAGTGGTTCACGGGCGGGAAGACCAATATCGCCTACAACGCCCTGGACCGCCACCTCGCCACGCCCCGCCGCACCAAGGCCGCCCTCATCTGGGAGGGCGAGCCCGGCGACGAACGGGTGCTCACCTACGCCGGCCTGCACCGCGAGGTCAGCAAGTTCGCGAACGTGCTGAAGACCCTCGGCGTGCGCTCCGGCGACCGCGTCGCGATCTACCTGCCGATGATCCCCGAACTGCCCATCGCGATGCTGGCCTGCGCGCGGATCGGGGCCGCGCACACCGTGATCTTTGGCGGGTTCAGCGCGGAGGCGCTGCGGGACCGTATCAACGACGCTCAAGCCACGGTGGTGGTCACCGCCGACGGCGGGTGGCGCCGCGGCAACGTCGTCCCCCTCAAGCGCAACGTGGACGAGGCTCTCGAGGGTACGCCCTCCGTCAAGCACGTCGTCATGGTGCGTCGCATCGGCGAGGCCGCGGCCGTGCACGTGCGCGAGGGGCGCGACCACTGGTGGCACCGCCTGATGGCCGACGCGCCGCTGCGCTGCGAGGCGGAGCCCGTGGACAGCGAGCACCTTCTCTACATCCTGTACACGAGCGGCACCACCGGGAAACCCAAGGGGATCGTGCATACGACCGGGGGCTACATGACCGGGACGTATGCCACGACGAAGTGGATCTTCGACCTGCGCGAGGACGACGTCTACTGGTGCACCGCGGATATCGGCTGGGTCACCGGCCACTCCTACATCGTCTACGGCCCCTTGCTGAACGGCGCCACGACGGTGATGTACGAGGGCACCCCCGACCATCCAGACAAGGACCGCTTCTGGGCGGTCGTCGAGAAGTACGGGGTGAACATCCTCTACACCGCGCCCACGGCCATCCGCACCTTCATGAAGTGGGGCCCGGAATACCCGGCCCGCCGCGACCTCTCTTCCCTGCGGCTGCTCGGCACGGTGGGGGAACCGATCAACCCCGAGGCCTGGGTCTGGTATCACCGCACGATCGGGGGCGGGCGCTGCCCGGTGGTGGACACCTGGTGGCAGACGGAGACCGGGATGATCCTGATCTCGCCGCTGCCCGGGCTGACCACGCTCAAGCCCGGCTCCGCCACGCGCCCCCTGCCCGGGATCTCGGCGGATATCGTCAACGAGCGCGGCCAGCCGGTGGGCGCCAACGAGGGCGGCTACCTTGTGCTCACCAAGCCGTGGCCGGCGATGCTCCGCGGGATCTACGGCGACCCCGATCGGTATCAGAAGCAGTACTGGAGCCGCTTCCCCGGGCTGTACTTCACCGGCGATGGGGCGAAGCGCGACGAGGACGGCTACATGTGGCTGCTCGGCCGGGTGGACGACGTG
>DASUAK010000311.1:0-4330 GCA_035763845.1 bacterium
GTCAGACTGCCCGGCGCACCGTGAGGGCCTTCCAGATCCAGAGGAAGACGACGGCCCCGAGGGTCGCCACCAGGATGGAGTACAGGTTCACGCCGCTCGCCCCGCCCCAGCCGAAGATGGAGAAGAGCCAGCCGCCTACGACGGCCCCGACGACACCGATGACCAGGGTGGCGAGGAGACCGCCCCGCTCCGCGCCGGGTGAGATGACCTTGGCCAACCAGCCCGCGATCAGGCCGACGATGATCCATGCCAGGATGCCCATCCATCTACCTCCCCAGTGAGTTCAAGAGCATGAGTATACGAGCCTGGTGCGGCAGGGGCTTCCGCGCAAACGCCGGGGGCCGGGTCGGGCCCGGCCCCCGAGCGGTCTATATCCGGCTGCACTAGTCGGCGTGAACTTCCGTCCCGCGGCCTCCGCGTGACACGGCCACGATGGCCAGGATCACGACAAGCACGAGGACGACTCCCACGATGATCGCTGTGGTCTGATCCATACCGAAGATCGTGGGACCTGCGGGACCGGGCACACCGGGGGCTCCCGGTGCTCCAGGCGGCCCGGGGGGTCCCGGCGGTCCGGGAGTACCCGGAGCGGGCGGTTCGGGCGCCGGCGGTGTGGGAGGAACCGGTTCCGCCTGCGCCAGGGCTACGCCCTGAGCGCCGAAGAGCACGAGCAGCAGCCCCAGGATGAGCCAAGCTGCGCCTTTCCTCATCATCCGCATCCTCCTTTCAGAGCAATCAGAGCAATTCCAGACTCTCGGCAGGGTCTGTCTCGGCGAGTCTTTTTCCCGGAACGGTTTGGCGCCAAACGACGGCCGTCCGGCGGTTCGATCGGCCCGCCGCGGGGGAAAAGGAGGGGTCAGACCGGCGTGGCAGCGAATTCCATCTCGCACGACCCTGTCAGTACCGTGCATGTCAGCGCGTTTCTTCTCGCCGCGTTGTACGCGCCCGGCTCGACCCGGCTGGCGGAACACCCGCGCCGCCGCGGAAGCGTCAAAGGGAGGGATCCCGTCGTGGAAGTACAGCTGCACCGCCGCTCGGAGCCCGGCGTCGAAATCCTGGATGTCCGCGGTGAGCTCGACATCTACACCTCCCCGAAGTTGCGCTCGGCCATCCAGGAGGTCTTGGCCGGGGGCCGCGCGCGTCTGGTCGTGAACCTCCTCAACACGACGTACCTTGACAGCACGGCCCTCTCCGTGCTGACCTCGGCGCTCAAGCAGGCCCGGGACGCGGGGGGCACCGTCGCGCTCGTGTACAACCAGCCGCAGATCGAGAAGATCTTTACGATCACCGGCCTGCACGAGGTCTTCCCGGTGTTCCGCAGCGAGCCGGAGGCGGTCAGCGCCGCCCGCACCTGGTCGGCCGACGCACGGTCCTAGCACGTCCGCGTGCACCGGGACCGGAGGGCCATGGCGGGACCGCGTGAAACCGAGCTCCTCAACGCCATTGCCCTCGCCGCGTCTGGCGAAGCCGACCTCGACCGCATCCTGAACGCCGCACTCCGGCAATTGGCCGGTGCGGTGGCGTTCACCGGCGGCTCCATCGCCCTCGTCGAGGGCAACGCCCTCGTCATCCACGCGGCGATGGGCCCCTACGCCCGCGACGCGCTCGGGCAGCGCCTCCCGCGCGGCGGCGGGCGGTCCTGGCAGGTTGTCGAGACCGGCGAGCCGTTCCTCTCAGGCGACGTCACGGTCGAAGGACGCGCCACCACCCCTATCCGCTCGTACCTCGCTGTGCCCCTGATCTGGCGCGGGACGGCCATCGGTCTGCTGGAGGTGGACTCCACCGAGCCCGGCGCCTTCACCCCCGCCCACCTCGAGCTGCTGAAGCAGATCGGGCAGCTGCTCAGCGGGCCCGTGCAGCTGGCCCGCCGGGTTGAGACGGACGCGGCGGCGCTGGCGGAAGCGCAGCGGGCGCGGCGGGATCTGGCCATCGTCGCCGAGGCCAGTCGTGTGCTGGCCACCTCACTGGACTATGAGACGACGCTGGCCAATGTCGTGCGCCTGATCGTGCCCGCCGTCGCCGACTGGTGCCTTGTCGATATCCTGGACGAGCAGGGCGTGCTCCGGCTGGTCGCGATGGCGCACGCCGACCCGGCCAAGGAGGAGCTCGCCCGGGAGCTGCGCCGGCGCTACCCGCCCTCCCCTGAAGGCCCCCACCCGCACCTGCTTTACACGGTCATCCACAGCGGCGTGTCTGTGCTGGAAGAGGAGGTCACGGACGAGGCCCTTGCCGCGCGGGCCGGGAACCCGGAGCATCTTACGATGCTCCGCGGAGTCGACATCCGATCCCACATGATCGTGCCCATGGTCCTGCGCGGCCGGGGGCTCGGCGCCATCTCCTTCGTGGCCGGCCTTTCCGGACGGCGCTTCACACCCGAAGACCTCGGTCTGGCTGAGGAGATCGCGCGCCGCGCGGCGCGGGCCGTCGACACCGCTCACTTGTACGCGGCGGAGCAGCAGGCCCGGGCCCAGGCGGAAGAGGCGGCACGCCGGGTGCACGTGATCAACGCCCTGATCACCCTCGCCGCCTCCGCGATCGACCTGGGCGAAGTGTTCGATGAGCTTGCGGAAACGCTGCGCACCCTCATCCCCTTCATCCGCCTGAACGTCTCGCTGCACGTCCTCGACAGCGACATCCTGACCATGCCCTACTTCACAGGACCGGGCCTCACGGCCCCGCCGGAGAGCCTGGAAGGCCCCAAGGCGGGCACCGTGCGGGGCTG
This sequence comes from bacterium, assembly GCA_035763845.1. Lineage (GTDB taxonomy): Bacteria > Sysuimicrobiota > Sysuimicrobiia > Sysuimicrobiales > Kaftiobacteriaceae > Kaftiobacterium. The sequence goes on from DASUAK010000311.1 coordinate 2,723, forward strand.
GGTCATCGACCACGGCCGGCCCTACATCCGCACCGACACGAACGAAACTGCGGAGTTCTCGGAAGACACCCTCCTGGGGTCGGCGGGCATCCGCTCCTACCTCGTGGTCCCGATGCGGGTCGGCGGCCGCGCCATCGGCACGCTCAACTTCGGCCACGACCGGCCGGGGACCTACGGCGAGTCCGACGCACGGCTCGTGCAGCCCGTCGCCGACCAGCTCGGGCTGACCGTCTCCCGGTTCCACCTGTTCGAGCAGGTCCAGCGGCGCGCCGGGGAGCTGTCCGAGACGCTGCAGCGGGCGCTGCTGCCCGCGGGACTGCCGGAACCGCCGTTCATGAGCATGGGCGCGATCTACCTTCCCGCCGACCCGCAGGCCGGGATCGGCGGAGACTGGTACGACGCGCTGATGCTGCCCGACGACACCGTCCTGCTGAGCATGGGCGACGTCGCCGGGCACGGGGTGCAGGCCGCGGCGGCGATGGGGCAGGTCCGGCACATCGTGCGCGCCTACGCCCTGGAAGGCCGGGGGCCCGGCGAGATCGTCGCCACCCTCAACCGCTTCCTCTGCCGCCTGGCCGACGGGCCGCAGCTCTCGGTCTGGATCGCCATTGTCGATCCCTACACGGGCGTGTACCGCTCCTGCGGCGGCGGACACCCGCCCGTGCTCATCCTGCGTCCCGGGGAGATCATCGAATCCGTCCCCTGCACGGGGCCGCCGGTCGGGCTGATGATGAACCTGACGTATCGCGAGGAGCGCCGCGACCTGACGCCGGGCTCGCGGTTGATCGCGTGCACAGACGGGCTGCTCGAAGCCACGCGCAACATCGCGGACAGCGAGCGGCGGCTGCTGGAGGCGGCGGGGCGGACGCGGGAGGAGACCGGGCCGCGGACCGCGCAGCTGCTGGCCGACTTCGTGCTGGGGAACCATCCGCATGAGGACGACGCGGCGATCGTCGTCGTGGACCTCCTGCCGGTGGACGCCCCCTTGTCCTGCACGGTCCCCGCCACGCCGGAGTCCCTGCACCGCATCCGCCGGGCGGTGCGGGCGTTCGCGCAGCGGTACGGCGTACCGGGCGACCGCGTGGAGCCCATCGTCTTCGCCGTGGGCGAGGCGGCGCTGAATACCGTGGAGCACGCCTACCGGGCCGGCGGCGGCTCGCTTCACGTGTGGGGGGAACGGCGCGAAGGGAGCCTGGTAATCACCGTGCGGGACGTCGGGGAGTGGCGGGAGCCGGTCGAGCGCGGCCGCGGGCGGGGCCTGCGCATCATGCGGGAGTTCGCGGACCAGGTGACGGTCGAGACGGGGGCGGCGGGGACGACGGTCGAGCTGCGCTTCGGGAGGGCTACGCCTCGATGAGCTCCTTGAGGCGTTTCAGGGCGTCGCGCTGGATGCGCGAGACGTGCATCTGAGAGATGCCGAGCTTCCGCGCGATCTCGGCCTGCGAGAGCCCTTCGTAGTAGCGAAGGCGCAGGATCTCGTGCTGCCGCTCGGGCAGTGTGCGCAGGGCGCCTTCCAGCGTGTGCCGGTCCTCGAGGCGGACCAGCTCCGGATCCTCTTCCCCGAGATAGTCCATCAGCGAGGTGCCGTGGTCCTCATCCCCCTCCGCC